>DATGCX010000132.1:0-22805 GCA_035311445.1 Xanthobacteraceae bacterium
CGGCAACACGGCTATCTCACGGGCCGTCAGTTTACGCGCCCGCATATACCTGTTGAGCAGCGCACGTCCCTTGGTGATGTTGTAGGAATGGTCGAGTTCAAAGCACCACGCGTTGAGGCAGATCGCCACATCGTAGGCGAGCGCATCCGTACAGGCGAAATAAAAGTCGATCAGACCGGACAAGCGGTCGCCCAGAAAGAAGACATTGTCGGGAAACAGGTCGGCGTGAATAATCCCTTGCGGAAGGTCTCGCGGCCAGTCGCGCTCGAGCCATACAAGCTCGCTCTCGATCGCCTGACCGAGCCCTTTCTGCACGGTGTCGGCGCGTGCACCGGCCGCTTCGAACAGTGGTCTCCATCCTTCAACCGAAAGCCCGTTGTGCCGTGTCATGCCGAAATCGGCGCCGGCGACATGCAGCTTGCCGAGCGCATCGCCAACGGCGCCGCAATGGGCGACGCTCGGCCGCCTGATCCACATGCCGTCGAGAAACGTGAAAATCGCGGCCGGCCGGTCGGCGAGGCGGCCGAGCGCCTCTCCTCGTTGGCTGCGCACAGGTTGCGGACAGGTGAGCCCCCGCGCGGCCAGATGCTCGATGAGACTGAGAAAGAACGGTAGATCGCCTGCCGCAACGCGCTTTTCATAAAGAGTAAGGATGAAAAAGCCTTCGCTGGTGTGCAGCAGAAAATTGGAATTCTCGACCCCTTCGGCAATTCCTTTGTAAGCAAGCAGGTTGCCAATGCGATAACCGGCGAGGAACTGCTGCAGCTCCTCGTCGGTGACATCGGTATAGACGGCCATTGCGGGTCCTGAGCGTATTCCCGGTACGGTCCCGAATGTGGCTGGGCTTTACTCTGCCGCTTCGCCGCTGCGCACCTGCCGCGGCAAAGGAAAAAAGATGCCGGATTCTTCGACCGCCGATACGGTCTCGACGCTGACTTCGTAGCGCATTGCAAATGCGTCGATGATTTCCTCGATCAGCACCTCGGGTGCCGATGCACCCGCCGTGAGCCCCAGTCGATTGATCGCGCCGAACTTGTCCCAGTTGATATCCTCGGCGCGTTGCAGCAGTTCCGCATACGGACAGCCGTTACGCAACGCGACTTCCTTAAGCCGCTGGGAATTCGAGGAATTGGGCGAGCCGACCACGATCAAGGCATCGACCACCGGGGCGACGCGCTTGACCGCCTCCTGGCGATTGGTGGTGGCGTAGCAGATGTCCTCCTTGTGCGGACCGGCAATGTGGGGAAACCGCTTCTGGAGCGCGGCAACGATTTCGGCCGTGTCGTCGATTGAGAGCGTGGTTTGGGTCACATAGGCTAGCTTGTCGGGGTCGTTTGGCTCGAAGGCCGCGGCCTCCTCGGCTGTCCGTACCAAGCGGACCGCGCCGGGCGGAAGCTGTCCCATGGTGCCGGTGACTTCCGGATGGCCTTCGTGCCCGATCAGCACGATCTCGCGCCCGCGCCGGAAATGAATTTCGGCCTCCCGATGCACTTTGGTGACGAGCGGACAGGTCGCATCGATGGCCACTAGGTTGCGACTCCCGGCTTCGAGCGGCACCGCTTTCGGCACCCCATGTGCTGAGAAGATCACCGGCACATCGGCGTCAGGAATTTCATCCAGCTCTTCGACGAATACGGCGCCCTTTTGCCGCAGACTTTCGACCACATAGCGATTATGCACGATCTCGTGGCGCACATAGACCGGCCTGCCGTAGATGGCCAGCGCGCGCTCCACGGTATCGATCGCCCGCACCACGCCGGCGCAGAAGCCGCGGGGTGAGCACAACATCACTTTCAGCTGCGGCTTTTCGGAAGGGTAGGAAGATGTCATGTCGGTTCCGTTCCAGTGGCTAAGTGCGCGCGAAAGTCGTGATCCGCAGGATGTGGTTTGTTGCGCACGACCCTGTCAAGCATGCGCGCCGCCGAAACGCAAAGTTTCATTGTCAGCAAATGGACAAGTTAGCGGAATCGCAGCGATTACGGCCACATTGGCGCGTGGCTTGGCGGGCCCCGCTCCTGAATTTATTCATATTCCTCACTAACTTCTTAGTTTCAGGGGTTGCACAGGCCGGTAGGGCGCGCCTATATAATTGCAAATCCCGTCATCTTCGATGGCAACAAGGCTTCGCCCCGCCGGGCAGGCGAAGCGTAAGGAGAACTTTATCATGCCGACCCAGCCCCTTATGCCGAAGGCGACCGCAGTCTGGCTGGTCGAGAATACGGCGCTGACGTTCGACCAGATTGCCGATTTCTGCAAGCTGCATCCGCTAGAGGTCAAGGCCATCGCAGACGATGAGGGCGCTCAGAGCATTATCGGGCGCGATCCGATCGTGACCGGACAAGTCACCCGGGACGAGCTTGCCAAAGGCGAGGCCGACCCGAGCTATCGACTCCGCCTCGCCGAAGCGAAGGTTCGTCTGCCCGAACCGAAGCGCAAAAAGGGACCGCGCTACACCCCGGTGTCCCGCCGGCAGGACCGCCCAAACGCAATCCTTTGGCTCGTGCGTAACCACCCGGAGCTGAAGGACAGCCAGATCATGCGGCTCGTCGGCACCACCAAATCGACCATCGAGGCGATCCGCGAACGGACCCATTGGAACGCCCCTAATCTCGCCCCCATGGATCCGGTAACGCTTGGCCTTTGCACCCAGATTGATCTTGATTTCGAGGTTCATCGTGCTGCCAAGGAAAAGCCCGCCGAACCCGAGACCGGGGCGACGCTGCTGCCGGCCGAGATCACCACTGCGCGACCCGCGCCGGAACCCGAGCCTGTCACCGCTTCCAAAAAAGAAGGCGAGGAACTCGACGTCCAGGCCGTGTTCGCCAAACTCAAACAGATCGGCAAAAGCGAGTAGGCGGGCGATCACCGCACCGGCTCGCCCAGTGGATTGGGCGGCCCGGAATTCGCGACGCCCGGCCGTGCCTGCAGCCGCATCAGTCCCCATGGGCTGGGCATCGGCCCGACCGGCGCTTCAATGAGAATTGGGGCACGCTCACGAACAGCGCGGCCGAGCACCTGCTGCAGGGCGTCTGCGGAGTCGGCGCGCGCGAACGGGACGTCGAATGCGGCGGCGAGGCGATCGAAGGCCGGATTGCGCAGATCGACCTCATAAGTAGCGCCGAACTGGTCCTCCTGAAAGCGCCGCACATTGCCAAACTGGCCGTCGGCGAACACCACTACTGCCACATTGAGATCATATTTGCGCAGCGTCGCAAGCTCCTGCATGGCCCAGCCGAACCCGCCGTCGCCATTCATGCTCACCACCGCTCGGCCCGGATTCCCGGCAGCGACGCCTAGCGCACTCGGAAATCCGTAACCGAGCGTGCCCTGGTAGCCGGGCGTGATGAAAGTACCGGGCCGGTAGACCGGGTACATTGAGCGCGCCAGATACCCGATCTGGGTCAGTTCGCTCACCAGCACGCCGTCGTCCGGAATGGCGGCGCGCAGCGCCCGGATATAGGACATCTGCGGTTCCGCGATGCGCGCCTGATCGCGGGCCCATTCGCGGACTTTATCGAGATCGATGTTCCGCTCCGGCCGCCGCCGCGGCAAAGCATCCGCGAGCGCCTTCAGGCCGAGCCGCGCATCGCCCACGATACCGACCTCGGCGCTGCGCGGGGGCTTCCACGCGGCAGGATCGACATTAAGCCAGATGTATTTAATGCCCGGCGCCTGCCAGGACGGCATCCCGTAAGTGGTATCGGCAAATCGGCTGCCGACCACGAGGACGACATCCGCATGGACGAAGACGGCCCGCCCGCCAAGCGAGTTGAGCGTGAGCGGATGACGATCAGACATGGCGCCTCGACCGTTCTCGCTCAGCACCACCGGCACCGACAGCTGGCCGGCCAGCGTCTGGAGCGCGGCGGCCGCATCGGCAGCCAAAACGCCGCCGCCCGCATAGATCACCGGAAACCGGCTCTTCGCGATCAGCGCGGCGGCCCGTTCGATCGCGGTCGGATCGGGCCGCGTGCGGTCATCCTCATGCGCCGGCGGATCGATGAGCAGCACCTCGCCGCTTGCCGCCAAGACATCGGGGGCGATCTCAAGCCCGACCGGCTGGGGCCGTCCGCTGCGCAGTTGCTTGACGGCCTCGCGCACCAGCTCAGGAATCTGCGCCGGCGTTGTCGCCTGCGCCTGCCATTTGGTCACACAGCCCAGAATGGCCGACTGATTGCGTACCTCGTGGAGCAATCCGTAGCCCTTGCCGATCGCTGACGAATGAATGTTGCCGACGATCGACAGCACCCGCGAATTACACGCGTACGCGGTGGCGAGCCCCGCCATGGCGTTGAGCAGACCCGGTCCGGGCACCACCATGCAGGTGCCGATCCGGCCTGTGGTGCGCGCGTAGCCGTCGGCCATGTAGGACGCGGCCTGCTCGTGGCGAGTCACGACGTAACGGATGCGGTTGCTGACTGCTCGCAGGCCATCAACCGCCCAGTCGAGCTGCACGCCCGGAACGCCGAACAGATCGGTGATCCCTTCCAGTACCAGCTGTCTGGCCAGTGCCTGGCCCCCGGTCAACTGCATGAAGAAATCCTTGCGATGGGTTTGCGCGAGGTGGGCCGTCGTCTTCGCCCCCGACTCCCTGCTGGCAGGGAATTTTGGCAGGGAATTTTCCCCGGCGGCGCGCCGATCTGGCCGGATCGAAGCATTTTTAGGTTGTGTCTTCAATGTCTTGTCGTGAATTCCCTGCCGACCTGGCGCAGCGAGCTTGCTCGCCCGGCGCAGCGAACTGCGGCCGCCGGGGCAGTGAATTCGTTGCGCGCGGAGGGAAGGCCGTTCGGCCTCGCCGGCGGCACCTCCCGCCCCGGATTTCGCTGCACTCGATCCCGGCTACGCCGCTATGGTCCAACACAACGGTCGGCGACAACAAGGAAGTTATCGAATGAAAATCATCGATATGACGCACGTGATGAACGTCCACACCCCCGGCTGGGTCGGCTACGCGGGCAACAAGATGTACTACGCGCAAAACCTGCAGACCCAGATGATCATGGCGCAGCGGATCGACACCGCGCTGCATGTCGGCACCCATTTCGACGGCGCCATGCACGCGACCGACAACCGCAAGGGCGACATGGCCTCACTGCCGCTGGACTATCTCGTCAACCGCGGCGTGGTGGTGGATATCTCGCCATGGGTGAGCGACTGGTCGGTGATCACGCCGGAGGTCATCGAACGCGCCGGCGCCGACATCCGCGACGGCGATATCCTGGTCTTGCACACCGGCTGGCATCGCCACTACGAGGGCCGGCCGCAGCAGGATCTGGTGAAATACTTCTGCTACCACCCGGGGCCCAATCTCGACACGCTGCACTGGATGTTTGCAAAGAAGATCAGGTGGTGGGCGATGGACACCGGCTCGTGCGATCACGCCATGAACACGTCGATCCGCCACATGCGCCCCGATCTCGCGGCGCAGTTCACGAAACTGCACGGCAAGACGCCGGCCGAGTTCTTCGGTCCCTTCGAGTACATTCACAAGAAGTCGGGACGCAAGGTGGTATCCGACATCTTTCCGTTTCACAACTGGGCGTTCCAGGAAGGCCTGCTGCACGCAGAGAATCTCGGCGGCGATATCGAGCTGATACTCAACCGTCGCGCCCTGATCGGCGCATTCCCCTGGCGCTACGAGGGGCTGGAGGGCTGCCCGTGCCGGATCGTGGCGTTTTTGGATTGCGGGGAGGAGGTGGAGGCGATCGGGGATGCCGCGAGGGCGGTGATGGGGGTGTGACTTCGTTGGCGCTTCCCACGGATACATCCGGAAGTCGGATGAAGTCCGGACCTGCCAGCCAAATCGTCGGCGCTGACCAATAGCGTGTTTGGCATGCTCAGCCCAAGCGCTCTCGCGGTCTTGAGATTGATAACCATTTCGAACTTGATGGGCGGCTGCACGGGCAGTTCCGCGGGCTTAGCGCCGTTTAGAATGCGACCGGCATAAACCCCGATATGACGATACAAATCCGGTATGTTCGGCCCAGAGCTCATTAGGCCCCCCCTTCTTCCCGCTGCGCGAAAATCGCCGGCATCGCGTGGCGGATCGCCAGCGTGGCGACTTGATCACTGGACGCAAAGAACTGAGGCTCTTCGCTTACCATGACCGCGCCCACCTGCTGTTGCACCATCTTTGCGAAGGCGGGCCGTGACAAAACTCCCAGTTTCGCTTTTACTACTTAAGCAAAGTGCTTTCCAAACTCGGCCACACATAACGGGGCAGAGCAACCCGCCGTTGCTTCCTTCCGCATCGCCAGGTACATTTGCTCGGTCCATGTGGACAGCAAGCATCTCAAACCGAGGAATGTGCGCTATGATGGACCCTCTGAGCAAAATCGCCACAACATCTTGCGAGTATCCGAAAATCCAGGCTCTCACCAAGGAGCAACGAGCGGCGCTTCACGTTTTCAAACACGAATTCCTCGCTGCCGGCTACCGTGTCTATCGCATCGTACCGGTTAAGGATGCGGCTCCAATTTTTGCCGACATGTTCGGTGCAGCCGTAGCCGATCGGAGTGCCGAACCCATGCACAAAATTGCGACCACAGACTGCGACTATCCGAAGATCGAAGGCCTCACTAAAGAACAACGCGCAGCGTTGCATGTCTTTAAACATGAATTACTTGCTGCCGGGTTTCGTCTGTACCAAGAAGTGCCGGTAAAGCTGGCCGCGCCAATTCTCATTGACATGTTTGGTGCGGGGATCGCATTAGAAAAAATCGAGGCGGCTGCCTAACCATTGTGGGGAGAGCATATATGCTCTCCCCACCTCATTAAGAGGCGATTTAAATGACCACAATCGCCAAGACCTATGCGGCCCAGGACTTTGCTGGAGAATACTCATTCCGATTCGGTGGATTTGCCGTAGGGCCGGATGAAAGATTGTACCACATTGTTGGCGTCGGAGTTTTCCATCTTTCGGATTCGGGCAACTTGCTCGGGGAGCACCAATCTACAATCATGGCTCTCGCTGGCCCAAAGGCGGCCACGAAGCATTCGCATTACTTCTGGAAGGGTACCTATGTGATAAATGCTAATGGCACAGGGACACTTTCGGTTGACTTTCATCCAGGCAGTGCCGACTCCCCGGCTAACCTACATGACGATTTCTCGCTGGTTCTGAGCGAAACTCCCGACCGCTTTTGGTTCATATCTAATGGTCCAAAGATTATGCCAGAAGACAAGTCTGTTCCGGAGATGGTCAGCGCTGAGGCAGTCCGAATACGAGTTAGTAAATGAGATCACGGATTGACGGAGCGTAGACGCGATTTCTCTGTTCTAAGGCACAAACATAATTGCCGGAATTGCGCATGATTGCACCGAAGTTACAATATCCGGGCATACATGACGCTACATGAAGAATATGTGATTTTTTGAATTACGGTCGGAGTCATTTGTCCTAGCACGCCATGCTTTACTCGTCTGGGATCTACTTCGTAGGTAAACGACCCAGACGGCAGCTCTTGGCCCTTCACGTCTTTTGCTGGAATGCGCTGGCATCCGACGCCTCGGCTGCGAGCCGATCGGCGAGCTCGCCGCGACCGTGAGTTTCAAACTGATTTTCAAAGCCATACCCGTCAAATGCGAGGATCATTGCCGGTGCCAGATGCAGACCTGCTCGTACCTGATCCGGGTCAGATCGAAATGGCAGCGTGAGAAAGTAATCGCCATTGGAGATTGCGAAGTTTGGCGCAGCGCGATTTGATGAGCATGTGGAGAGGGAGGTACCCCTTGGCCTCGTCCTCCTCGCTCCGCTCAATCGCCCCCGCTCCGCCCTACCCCGAAGAAATTTCCAAATGTGCGGGAACAAACCTTAGAGTGTCGGGGTTCTGACATTGCGCACGGTCGATAACAACCCGAACGGCTGCATGCGCAAACTGCCCTGGTCCCTCTCCCCCGTCCCCCAACCCCCGAAGTGACCAGGGCATTTTTCTCGAAAGCTACCTCCGCCTTTGATTAAGGTCGCTTCGTCACTCCGCTCAATCACCGTCTCTCGGTGGCGGCCGGCGCCGCCAGGGCGGCCGTGACCGCCGCGCGCCGCCGTCGTTCACGTGAATGGAGCTGACATATGTGTCGGGCGTGCCCTGGTTCGCTCGCCGCTCTGGACACAGGGGGTGGGCGCGCCATTGCGCAGCGTTACCGAGATGATCACGCCGATCATGCCGGGATTGTTGCAGCTGTCCGAACCTAACGCTCGTGACGCATATAAGAGAGGGGGGTGCGGTTTTTCAGGCCGCCTTGCGGCTCGTCGTTCATGACGACGACAAACTCCGTTCCCTTGCCGGTCTCCGGGCTCAGCGCTTCGTCGGAGACGATCACCGATGAGCGCGGCGAGATTATTCCGGCGATGCGGTCCGCCGCGCCAGCCGGAATGTCGATCCGGTCGAGCGCGGCCTTCGCGCCGCTGACATCGGCCGGCGCCGGTTCGACGTCCGGCACGTCGCGCGCCGCGGCCACGCGGGAATCCCCATGTCTGCCTTTCAGCGAGACCACGGTCCATCGCAGGTCGGCCGTGCCGTCGATGTTTCCGGTCGCCGTGAAGACGTGCGTGCCGATCGGGCGGCCAGGATCCTGGATCGTGACCGGAACCTCCAGGACGGGCTCGAAGGCTTGCCGCACATAAAGGCGCTGCGTCTTGCGGCTGATGAACACCGACGCCGGCTCGAACTTGCGCGCCGCCTCGCTCGCCGCTTGGGCGGTCTCGGTTCGCCGCGTCTCGGCTTCGGCGCCGGCCTTGCGCGCCGCCTCGGCGACGTCGACCTTCGCCTGCTGGTCGGTCTTGGCGCCGGTCAGCTTCGCGTCCTCGTCGGCGAGGTCCTCGGCCGCCTTGGTCTTGGCGTCATCGGTCTTGTGCCTTGCCTCAACTGCCTTGGCCTTGGCGTCATCGGCCGCCCTGGCATTGCCCGCCCCGGCCGTCAGCTTTGCCTCGGCCGCCCTGGCGTTGGCCTCCTCGGCCGTCACCTTTGCCTCGGCCGCCTTGGCATTGGCTTCCTCGGCCTTCACCTTTGCCTCGGCCGCCTTGGCGTTGGCCTCCTCGGTCTTCACCTTTGTCTCGGCCACCTTGGCCTCGACCTCCTCGGCCGTCAGCTTTGCCTCGGCGGCCTTAGCGTTGGCCTCCTCGGCCTTCAGCTTGGCCTCAGCCGCCTTGGCATTGAGTTCCTCGGCCGTCAGTTTTGCCTCAGCCGCCTTGGCATTGAGCTCCTCGGCCGTCAGCTTTGCCTCGGCTGCCTTGACCTCCTCGGCCGTCAGCTTTGCCTCCTTGGCTTTGGCATCTTCGGCCGTCTGCTTTGCCTCAGCCGCTTTGGCATAGGCGCGCTCGGCCGTCTGCTTTGCCTCAGCGGTCTTGGCATTGGCGCCCTGGGCCGTCAGCCTAGCCTCAGCCGCCTTGGCATTGGCGCCCTGGGCCGTCTGCTTTGCCTCAGCGACCTTGGTTTTGGCGCCCTGGGCCGTCTGCTTTGCCTCAGCCGCCTTGGCATTGGCGCGCTCGGCCGTCTGCTTTGCCTCAGCGACCTTGGCTTTGGCGTCTTCGGCCGTCTGCTTTGCCTCAGCCGCCTTGGCGTTGGCGCGCTCGGCCATCAGCTTTGCCTCAGCCGCCTTGGCTTTGACGTCTTCGGCCGCCGCCGCCGCTTTTGCCTCAGCCGCCTGGGCTTTGGCGTCCTCCCGATCGGCCGCCGCCAGCAGAGTCTCCGCTTTCTGCTTCAGAGTTTCCGCCGCGTGCACCGGCGCCGCGGCCTGGGCGGCCGCCCAGGATGCGACGTCGGCCGCGCGCCTGGCCTGGTTGGCTTTGCGGGCCGCATCGGCCGCTTCCGCGGCGCGGGCGGCGGCGACGTCGGCAGACACCGGCTTCGACTGGGGCAGGGCCGGATGCGCGATCTCGACGGGCGCCACGTCGCCGGGCGAGATGATCACCCGCATGCCCACCTTTGTCATGTCGAACAGGCGGCTGGCGAAGTCGTAGGGCAGCCGGACGCAGCCGTGAGACGCCGCATGTCCCGGCAGGGGACCGCCATGGAGGGCGATGCCCGACCACGTGAGGCGGTGCATGTGCGGCATCCAGGCGTCGTCATACAGATTGGAGTGATGATCGGCGTCCTTCTGGAGGACGCTGAAAACGCCCGCTGGCGTCTCGCGTCCGCTCTGGCCACTCGATACGGGCGCCCGCATGATCCAGCCGGCGGTGTCGTAGACGGTGATCCCCTGGCTGCGCAGCGAGACGATGGCCATGATGGGTGCGCCGCCCGGGCGCGACGCAGCGGACATCGCCGCCGCGCGTTCCTTCCGGGGGCTTGCGGCGCGGGCATGACTGCCCGCCACCGTCACGGCGGTGAATGTCGCCAGGGCCAGACATACTGGTGCCAGACTTGCCGGCGGCAGCCAGCGCAGCGCGCCCCGGGCGGGCTCGTGGCGTAGAGCGCGAAAAACGGCGTTATTGAGAAGACAGGTCATACGTGAAACCTCGTGATCGGCTGCGCGGCCCCGGCGGACATCACGTCCTGCAATGCTACGGCGCAGCGCCGGCCCCGCGTCAGTCCCGCCGCCACACCGATACACGAGAGACTTGATCGGTGAAGTGTAGCGCGATCGCGCCGGTATGGAAATGGGTGGCTCGAGTGGTTCCGGTTTCCCCGCCATATGGCCATCATCCTGGGGATCTCCATTGTCTGGCGGGCGATTGATCTGCTGGAGGTCGGCATCTAACGTTGGCTGAATTCGTGATCTGCCTTGGCATCGCGTTGGCGATCCTTGCCATCGTCGTGCTGTGAAACTTCTATCGTCTCAGGCGCGCCGTCGGCCTTCCTGAGAGCTGGGCTAAAGGTTGAAATCGCCGCCTGCGTGAGCGAGCATCCAAAACTGCTTATTCGCACATTGAATGAAGCGGGGAGCGCCAAAAAGGACCAAGACGGCGTTAAACCACACATGAAACCATGCCGAGGCCGCGGGCTTCCAAAATGACGCTACGCGGCTCATGATTGTTCGCCCGAATGTCCCCTATCCCGAACATCGCTTCGTGTTGACGCGCGGGCGCTATCTCGGCCATGGAGGTGATCGCGCCAGCTTGCCAAAAGGGGAAGTCCTGTATCTAGACCGGGTCGCTGTGACAATCGGATTTGTCATCCGCCTGCCACCTTGCAAAGGTGGAGAGAGCGACTTCAGCCGTTTACGGATTTCGTTCTGCTGAAATCCAACATTTTGTGTTATCGCCCGTGAAGCTTGCCCCCGGAAGGGGCGGGGAGCGGGTGACCCAGTAAGCCCAGCACCGGGGCGACAGCGCGAGCAGTGTTACGCCATTCCGAGCAGCGCTTGTCTTCACACGCATGGGAACGCCATCGGAAGGGCTCCTCAAGGACGACCGAAGATAACCGAAGGCCAAAGTGATCGCAGGGAGTCAATCATGCATCGTCGTCAGGCATTGAAGGTTTTCGCCGGATTAGCGCTCTGCCCTCTGTGCGCTGCGACAAGCTTCGGGGAGGAGACCCACGGTCCCCATTGGAGCTACGAGGGCGCAACGGGGCCCGACAAGTGGGGCAGTCTCGACGCAGCGAACGGGATGTGCTCAAGCGGGACCCAGCAATCCCCCCTCGACCTCGTTGGGCCGGTCAGTGCACGGCAACCGCGGCTCGACATCCGTTGGAGCAAGCGGCCCGATACGATCGTCAACAACGGGCACACCATCCAGCTCAATTTCGCGGCGGGCGACACGCTCAAGGTGGGCGACCGCAGCTACGCACTGACACAGTTCCACTTCCATCATCCGAGTGAGCACCTTGTCGATGGCAAGGTCTTCGCCATGGAGGCGCATTTCGTCCACGCGGCCGCGGACGGCGGGCTTGCGGTCGTCGGCGCGTTCATGGCCCCGGGCAGGGCGAATGTGGTGTTCAACAAGATCGTGTCGACAATGCCGGTGGAAGAGGGCCCGCCCGTCCCGGCCGATCCCGCCATCGATCCCAACGGATTGCTGCCGGTCCGGCGGGCCTATTACCGCTACGAGGGGTCCCTGACGACGCCGCCGTGCAGTGAGACCGTCGATTGGCTCGTTCTTGCCGACCGGATCGAGGTGTCTGAGGCGGATATTGCGCGCTTCGCCAAGCTCTACCCGATGAATGCCCGGCCGGTCCAGAATCGCAACCGGCGCTTCATTCTGAGGGCGGCCCAGCGTTGACCCCGTCGCCGCCGTCAGAGCTGCTCGACGGCGCTGCCCCGCATAGGGGTGATGTCGCCTGGTGGGCCGGGGCGCCAAATGCAATTTGGCCTACTGAAGCGGCGCGACTTTACCACGCTTCGCGGCGGGTCGGAAACGGAGGACTCAGTTCGATCGGCGCTTTTGTTAGCCCATTCGTTGTTTAGCAATCTCTCTCATCGCGCAATGTGGCACACCATGTTCGATGAGGTTAACGACGGCTCGATCCTCAAGACAGGACGCTTCGCTCGCTATCAACGATCTCTTCCCTGGGGACAGCGCTCAGGACAACCCCCAGCCGCCACTATCTCGAAGCGATTTAGTGCCTTGAACCGAACCGGACTTCGGCGGCTTTGCTCAATGGGCTGGCGTTATATATTCCGCCGCGTCCTTGGCAAGGACGGTCTTGTGAGCGAAGCGCAGGAGGTTGGAGGCAACTGTGTCGGCCGCTTATCAGGGCCCATCGGGATGTTCGGCAACTTGGGCGCCACCCCGAAACAGGACGGCACGATGAAGATCGTGGCCTGCTTCCTCTTCACCTCTCCAGAACCATTTCGAAACCGCCATAGATCAATCGTTTGCCGTCGAACGGCATGTGCGGTCCCGGCTGCATGCGCGGGTCGGCCATCACCTTCTTGGATCCTTCGTTGCGCACGGCGCGCGAAGGCCAAATGATCCAAGAGAACACGACGGTCTCGTCCTTTTCGCTTTTGACCGCCATGGGGAACGACGTGATCTTGCCTTCGGGGACGTCATCGCCCCAGCACTCGACCACTTTCAACGCGCCATATTCCTTGAATATGGCCGCGGCCTGTTCGGCCAGTTTCATGTACGCTTCACGGTTGGCGTTGGGGACTGGAACCACAAAACCATCAACATAGGGCATGGCTTCTCTCCTTTTACATGCGGTTGCCCGCATCCGTTCGACTTTGTTTTTCGGGCGGTTCGATGCTTATCCGGATTTCATAATCGCACCCTCGCCATGGAGATTTCCCCGTGATCAGATCACTCAGCGCAGCGTCGTCAGCTTGAGGGCCGCGGAGGTCGCAGGTTTTCCGGCCTTGAGAACCGTGACGGCAACTTGTGTGCGTTCGGCCGCAGCATCGTTTTTGGACATCGCCGCATTCATTCCCACCAATGCGACAGCGATTGCGCCAGCCGTTGCAACAGCGACGATCTTAAAATGGGCGGCAAGATTAGCACCGAGCCTTGAGTGGGTCATTTCCGTCTCGTCCGTTAGCGTCTGGCACTTACCCCAAGGACGAAGCGACGAAGGGTATCCCGACAGCGAAGCCGAAATTTTTCAGACGCGCCGGGCTGGTCGATCGCTTCAGCCAATCTGATGGGATTGGAACAGGCGCACAAAGCCGCGTCCTCCAACGTCGCCCGCTGTAGGGGCGACCCTCGTGGTCGCCCAATTCGTCGCATCTGGCAACGGGGCGACCACAAGGGTCATCGGGGCTTAAGCGATCGATAACAGGCGCGCACAACCCGGAGAGTTCCGATAGCCCGCAATTAGCAGCCGCCAGCCTGCGGTCAGAAGTCGCGGCCAATCACGATATGTCGTATTGCATGCGGGGGCATAGCAATGACGTATTTGCCTGCGATGATTATTGCGACGCGGTGGCACAATATGTTCAGGAAGTTCATTTTACCTCTCTTCATGGCAGCCCTGGTGGCTGCCTTGTTGGCCATGGTTTCGGATCGGCGCGCGTTTGAGGAACTCGCTATCCGGGCCGCGATCGCCAGTGAGGCGCGCGCTCCAGGTGCGAAATGCCCGCTGTCGCAGGACTACATCGACAAGGCGGACATCGGACTGCTTTCGATCTGCTTCAAGTACGGACTTGGCGTCTACGAGGCTGCGCAACGGTATCCGGCAACTGCCGCCAAGGTGTTTGCCGTCTATGGAGAGGACGAGACGTTCCAAAAGGTTCTCGATCGCTACGGACCCCAGGTGATTCCGGTCGTTGCCTACTTCGTCGAGAACGGCTCGCGCGAGTTCCAGATTCGGCAGGCGCTTGGCGAGGCTCTGCAGCAGATTTGGGAAGGCAAAAAGCCAAAGTGGCAGCTCGCCGATATCACGCGGGAACAGATCGGGCTGATCGCAATCTATCATCTTGATCGCCGCGGTCATGAAATGCTCGCAGAATTTGAGGTCGTCGGCGGAGTCGCCAAGCGCAAGCCGCTGGCCCGCTTTTTTCTTGGCGCGAAGGACCTGCTCCTCGGCGGCGTCGGAGACATGGAAACAATCCTGGTCCGCGGGGAGCGGCTGCCCACCTGGAAAGAGGTCGGTTTTGCTGCTCTCGATGTTACGGTTGTGGCGGGCGGAGTTGGCGCGGTGGCAAAGGCGGCCCGTGTTGGGGTTGGTGCTGCGGAAGCCGTTGAGAAGAGTGCGGTCCGGGTCGCCGCGGAAGGCGCCGCTGAGAGAAGCACGGTTCGCCTGGCCGCGGCAGAAGGCGCAGCGGCCGCAGACGGTGCAGCCGCGAACACGGCGATTCGCGTCGCCGCGGTAGAAGGTGCAGTTGAGAAAAATACGCTTCGCCTGGCCGCGGAAGGCGCCTACGAAGCGATCAGCGTTGTCGCCAAGGCGGGCGTCGTCGCTGCTCCGATCGCATTTGCATACGTTGCGATCACGCGTCCGCAACTCATTGCGTCTGCCGGAGGGTGGGTTGCCGAGCAGCTGGGCGGCAGCCGCGTCGTCGGTATCTTCGCGGTCTACCTGATCGGGATTTTGCTGATCCTTCAGTTTTTGCGGCCGCTCCTGTGGTGCGGACGAATCGTAGGGAAACCCGTTTTTCTTCTCGCCCGGTACGCCTATCCGTACAGCAAAAGGGCCGCGTAATCCGGAGCCATCGTAAGCGGCGGTGCGGCGGGTTACGCTTTCGGCTGACCCGCCCCCTACAAAGGCCTCAATCGACGCGCGAGAAGAACCGCCGCAGCCGTAGTCCCGACGGCCAGGTCCAGATCGGGTGTCGTGCGGTGGCCAGATCCCATGAACCGAGCACGGCCTCGACCCGCCCCACCAGGTTTTCGACCGGCACCAGTCCGACCCCGCCTGCAACCGGCGACAGCCGGCTATCGGCTGAGTCGTCGCGGTTGTCGCCCATGACAAACACGTGCCCGGGTGTGACCTTGATCACATCGGTGTCGTCCAGGTCTCCGCGCCCGATGAGTTTGAACAGTGGATGCTCGCGGCCGCCGGGCAACGTCTCGATATAGCGGTCCGCCCGAACGATACTGCCATCCTCGGCTTCGACGTTGCCAAAACCGTCGCGCCGCAGTGGCAATATCTTGCCGTTGATCCACAGCCTGCCATTGCGCATCTGTACCCGGTCGCCGGGCAGGCCAACCACGCGCTTGACATAGGTCTGGCTGGGGTCGCGGGGGAGACGAAACACGACCACATCGCCACGCTCGGGCACCCGTCCCAGCAGCCGCTCCGGAAGCGAGGGACCGAGGGCAATCGGCAAGGAGTAACGGCTATACCCGTAGGCGAACTTCGACACCACCAGCTCGTCACCAATCAGCAAGGTCGGCTGCATCGAGCCGGACGGCACATAGAAGGCCTCAGCAGCAACGACCTTTGCCAGCAAAACCAAGCCAAAAATTACGGCAAACTGCACGACCCCGGACAATTTGCGCCGCGGAGCCAGGTTAGGGGTGCTCATCGCAATCGGTCTCTGCATCGAGGGATTCCTTGGTCACGCTAGTTACCACGCCAAACTGTGGCCCAGGTTGGCGCGTGTTGTCGGCGCGGCCATGGGCCGCATCCTTGTGGACGGCCACAATCAACATCACAAGACGGCCATGCTGATAGGCTTTGGACGCGAATGTCGCGCTATTACCACGGTCGTGTCTCCGATCACTTTGACGGCGTCCGGTTTTTCGATCCGCGCGGTGCGCCGCCGAAGAGCCGGCGTGATCTTTTCCGTTGGTTCGCCAATCGGCACTATCGCGCGACCAAGGCGAAGTGGCCAGCCTGGGCGCCATCGCCCTATACGGATCGGCCGCCGGCGCGCGTCGAAGGCGCGGACTGGCGCATCTCCTATGTCGGCCACGCCAGCTGGCTCATTCAGACCGCGGGGTTGAACATGCTGCTCGATCCCGTGTGGTCGAAGCGCGCGTCGCCGTTCCGCTTTATCGGGCCGAAACGGGTCAACAATCCAGGCATCGCGTTTGCGGATTTGCCGCCGATCGATGTGGTGCTGGTGTCGCACGGCCATTACGATCATCTCGACATTGCGACCCTCTCGCGCATTGCGGCCGTGCATGCTGCCCGCGTGATCACGCCGCTCGGCAACGACACGATCATGCGAAATCACGATCCCGCCATCGCGGTCAAAGCCTATGACTGGGACGATCGCGTGGATCTTGGGTCGGGAATTGCGGTGACGCTCGTTCCCGCGCGGCATTGGTCGGCGCGCAACCTGTCGGATCGCAATATGTCGCTGTGGGCATCGTTCGTGATCGATA
This sequence comes from Xanthobacteraceae bacterium, assembly GCA_035311445.1. Lineage (GTDB taxonomy): Bacteria > Pseudomonadota > Alphaproteobacteria > Rhizobiales > Xanthobacteraceae > JAJPKK01. The sequence continues at coordinate 16,652 of DATGCX010000132.1, forward strand.
CGCCGCGCGGAAACATCTATTTCGTCGCCGATTCCGGCTACGGCGACGGCTGGTACTTCCGTCGCGCGCGCGAGCGCCACGGACCGTTCCGGCTCGCCATCCTACCCATCGGGGCCTACGAGCCGCGCTGGTTCATGCGCGACCAGCACATGAATCCAGGCGAATCGGTGCAGGCATTGATCGACTGCGGCGCAGAGTTTGCGCTCGCCCACCACTACGGCACGTTCCAGCTGACTGATGAGCCGTTCGACGCCCCGGTTGCTGCACTGGGCGACGCCCTGACGACTGCCGGAATTTCGCCACAGCGGTTCCGCGCCTTGCTGCCCGGGCAGATATGGCAACCGCTGGAGGTCGATCGACCATCAGCAGCGAACCGCGGTGGCAGTGCAAATTAGAGCGTCCCAACGCAGCGCTGTTATTCCGCGGCGCCACCGAAGTAGCAAGCCCGCAACCCATAACCACCGACCGAAGGCCATGGATTCCGGGCTCCCTCGCTGCGCCCGGGACCGGAATAACGACAAGTGTTTGTGTCGGCACGCCGGCGACGGTTGGCGATGCGTGCATTCCCTCGCGCGTGGGATAGCTCCAACGGCCAAGTAGATATTTCAGAAGCTTAGCGCAGCAGAGTCGCGATCAAAGTCTTCGTGTGCGACCAACGTCCCATGGTCGTACGGCCCTTAGGGATTCGACCAATGAACTTTCAGTTCAGAAAATGGCGTACCTCAGCCTGATTGTTTGCACAATCGACGTATGGTCCAACACCTAGGCTACAGATCTCGCTGCCTACCACACTGAACCTGACAATTAGCCAACAATGGGGGTCACCGTGCGTAAGAATTGGAACCCAGCACGAACAAGCCGGCGCAAACACGGCTGTGGTGATCATGGAATTGCATTCGCGGGGTCCCTCGCAAGGCGGTCTACCGCGTTGCAGGGGGCCTTTTCGATGTTTTCTCATCGAGCTATTGGCCCACTCATGCTTCTGAGTTTGCTCGCGATCGGTCTTGGTACCACCGATGCGTACGCACATGCGCGGTGGTTCATTGACGATACTCAGATCGTGTTGCACCCGGAATTCAAGTTTGACGGTCTTTATCTAGCGATACTGGTTGGCGCGGTCCTGTTCGTCGCGGCGGCGCTGACGTTGGAGATGTCAAGGGCGCGCTTCTCCTTCCTCGACCGTTGGCTCAGCCGTCCATTGCTTCCCACGCTGGTGTTGTGGCGGGTCCTGGCAATGATCTTCGGCGCGACACTCGTCATCAACAGCATGGCGCAGGTATTTGTGGCACCCAATTTCGCTGCCAACGGGAGCATGGTTTTGAAAACCATGCTGTTTCTGCAAATCCTGATCGGCGGCATGTTCTTTACGCAGTCGCGGCTGACATGGGCTTCCGTAGCGGTGTTGGTGTTGCCAGTCCTGTGCGCATGGGAATTCTCTGCCGTTCATGCAATCGACTATGCGTTTGAGCTGGCGGCTATCGGGCTGGCGATGGTGCTGATGGCGCCGGCATTGGCGGCGCCCGATGTCGAGACGCAGAAACAGGTCGCCGCCTTCATCCCGACCGGCTTTTCCCTATCCCTGCGCAACGCCCGGCAGACGTATGACCTGGCCTGGTCTCAGGCAAACCCGTGGCGCTACGACCCGCGCGAAGGTTTGCCCCCGACCGACCGCGAGGCCCAGGCCATCGCCGTCCTGCGCACCCTGTTCGGCTTGCAGTTGATCGTACTCGCGGCTCACGACAAGCTGCTGGAGCCAGGTGTGTCGCTGGCATTCGTGGACAAATACAGCTTCGTCAATGTGCCGGCGATGCTCGGCGCAAGTCAGTTCACGAACCTGCACTTCGTATTTGGCGCCGGCCTCGCAGAAATTTCGTTCGGCATGCTTCTGCTGGCCAATGTTGCCGTAAGAGGCACGTGCGCCATTCTGCTCTTCATGTTTACCACGACCGCCGCCGTCTTCGGCCTCGAGGAATTGGTCGGTCATCTGCCCATCATTGCGGTGCTGATCCTTCTGATGGCGTCGGGCTCGCCGCAGCGCAAGGCTGAGCCCTCGATCACGCGCTGGCAGATCGCCTCGCTGGCCGGCGCGGGAGCCGCCATGATGGGCCTCATCGGCATCTTCGCGGCCAACGGAATGGCCCCACGGGCGTTGCCGACCTCGATTCATGCGTCGGCCGAGGTACCGGCCGCGCTTTACAAGAGATTTGCCGCCACCGCCCACCCGGACCGCACCGCGATTGCCGAAACGGAGCAAGCCGTTCGCAACATCCTTGCCACCGCAAAAGCAGATCAGCCGGTGAACAAAGACACGCTTGCGGCAAGCCTTTTCGAACTGTCGGTCCAATACGAGACGTTGTACGGCAAGGACTCCGCCAGCGAGTGGCTCCGCTACGCGCACCTGACATCGAGTTGCAGCTTCGACGACGTGAAGGCCTTCCGCAATCGCGTTGCCAGCTCGAACTGGCAGTCGAGCATCACCACAGTGAATGATCCGCTGGCTGACGAGCTGCTTGCCGTGGCACGGCCGGATGTCGAAGCGATCCTTAAGCGGAGCGTTGACCTCCGCGATCCCGCGATTTGGCCGCAAGTCGCGAACTTGGCGCCGCCGAGCGGGCCGGACTATGTGCACACCCACAATCTGGCTGCGATCACGCGCATCATCCTTGCCGTCGCACACGACAGCGGGCGTTATCCCCTCCTCGCTTCATTGAATTGATCACGCCCACGCGTGGACCAACCTCTCAGGGCGTAATTCGATCATTTTGCGTCACATATGGCGTCGTCGCCGGGCTTGTCCCGGCGACCCCGAATTTTAAGGCACCGAGCAAGAATAAACGGGGTGGCCGGGACAAGTCCGACCACGACCCATCGGCCGGAATTACGACAGCTTCGGCAGCAGCTCCGCAAAGACATCGGGGCGATAGCCGACGGCCGCGAAAAGGTGATTGCGCGATTCCTCGACCATCGCTTTAAGGCGCCTCATGTCGAGGCCCACTATCTTGCCTCGATATTTGCGCACGCGGCCACCGATGATGACAGTATCGACATTGCTGCGTTCGGCCGCCTGCACCACGGTCCCGACCGCGTTGTTCGACGGATAGAGGTTGATGTCATCTGCGCGAACCATGATGAGATCGGCCTCCTTGCCGGGTGCGAGCGAGCCGATCTTGTCATCGAGGCCGGCACAGAGCGCGCCGCCGGTCGTAGCGCAGTAGAGCACGTCCCTGACCATGAGCGGCTTCGGCGGATTCTGGTCGCCCGAGAACCTGCGGTTCTGCGCCACCGCGCGCTGCAGATAGAGCGCGACGCGCATCTCCGTGAACATGTCGGTGCTGTACGAGGTTTCGTTATCGACGCTCAGGCCCGGCTTGATGCCGTGGTCCCACGCGGTCTGCAACGCGCATATACCCTCGCCCAACGCATACTGCGCGTCCGAGCGCGGGCAGACGTTGATACTGGCCCCCGTGTCGACGAAGATCTGCCAGGTCTTCTCCGGCAGCGCACCGCAGTGGTTGAAGGTGTTATCGGGACCGACGAGCTTGTCCTGAGCCAGCGGATCGAGCAGCGCTGCCGCCTGTGCACCCTGGAACTCGGTTGTGATGTGCAGCCCGAGCTTGCGCGCAAAAGCCCAGTTGTCGCGATTGACGCCCGAGAACATACGCAAGGTCACAAGCTGATCGGCGGAGGAGAAATATTTCTTCTGCAGTCGTTCCAAGTCCTGCGGCCACTGATGGGCCCAATCACCGGCGGTGGGTGGCCCGGACGCATGGACGGCGCGAATACCGCCGTCGATCAGGGCCTCGACCGCCGCATCGGAGTGCTCGGGGCTGCGCGAGTTATGTGAATTGTCGATCACGCAGGTAATGCCCGCATCAATGCAGCCGACGGCCGTCAGATAGTTGGCCGCATAATGGTCCTGCGGCCGGTACGCCTTCGCGAAAGAAAGATGAGTCGCATTGCCGTAGTCGGCCAGCGTCGGCGAATTGGGGTTGATGCGGCGGAGCGGCGCTTCCCAGGAATGGCGGTGGCAATCGACAAAGCCCGGCAAGATGATCGCCTCTTGCGCATCGATCACCTGCGCGCCCGCCACATTGAGCTCAGGCGCGATGGCAGCGATCTTTTTGCCTTCGATCAGCACATCGCCCTGCTCGAGGTCGCCGACCTTGTGATCCATGCTGATAATGGTGCCGCCCTTGAGCAGGATGCGTTGCCTGGCGTTGACCGCTCGCTGGCGCTCGAATCGGCGAAAGTTTTCTGCTGCTGTTGCGGCGTCGGTGAGTGAGCCAACGGCCGCTGCCCCCGCCGCGAACGTAGCGCCGACCTTCAGTGCACCACGGCGCGTGATCCGCATGTCATTTTTCATGAGCGATCCTCTTATGTGATATTGGAGCGGGTGGAGAATCTAGCATGTTTCCCCGACAAAAAAGGAGCACGCCATGGATCTTCGGCTCAAGGACAAGACCGCGCTGGTGACGGGCGGCAGTGCGGGCATCGGCAAGGGGATCGCCCGCGCGCTGGCACGGGAAGGCGTTGATGTCGCGATCTGCTCGCGCCGCAGCGACGCCATCGCCGCGGCAGCCGCCGAAATCGCCAAGGAGACCGGGCGCAAGATCATCGGCATCGTGGCTGATCTGACCACGGACCACGACGCTCGGAACTTCATCGCCAAGGGCCACGAGGCGCTGGGCCGCGTCGATATCATGGTCAATAACGCGGGCTCATCGCCGGGCGGCGTGCTGGAACATCTCACCGAAGCCGATTGGGCGCAGTCACTCCAATTGAAGTTCATGGGCTACGTACGATGCCTGCGTTACGTGCTGCCCATCATGGTCAAGCAGGGCGGCGGCCGGGTGGTCAACCTGATCGGCAATGACGGCGTGAAGCCGTCCTACTGGGAGATCGCGCCGGGCGCCGCCAATGCGGCCGGACAGAACCTCACCCTGTCGCTTGCGGGCCAATATGCCAGGCATGGCATCACCTTCTGTGCGGTCAATCCAGGGCCGGTGCGTACCGAGCGCTGGGACGGACTCGTAAAGGCGATGGCACGCGATATGAAGCTGAGCTACGACGAGGCAAACCAGCTCGCCCCATCCTCGATCCCGCTCGGCCGCATCGCCGAAGTCGAGGAAGTCGCTGCTCTGGTGGTGATGCTGGCGTCGCCACTGATGCACATGGTCAATGGCACCCAGATCGAAATCGATGGCGGCCAGGAGAAATCCCTGATGGACCGCCTGCGTGACCGCTAGTGAGGCCACGGCGAGACAGGTAGGCCCTTGTGAATCGAATCTTGACGTTTTCTGCGAAGATTTTGTCATGCGAGTGCGGGAATGAGAACGTTTTCGGTGATGTGGCAGCCGGCTGCGATGGCGGCGCGGCCGATGCGGGTGAGATAGTAGCGATAGGTTCCGCTGATGCGTGTGATGAGCCCGATATGACGCAGGCGCGTGAGATGTCTGGACAGGGCTGCCGGTGAAAGCTCGGCGAGGAAGAGCTTGAGGTCAGCGCGGCGTATTCCGGCGATATTGAATGCTGGACGGTGGAGGGCGCGTAGCAGGTTCTGGTCGATAGAGCTGAAGAAGTTGATTGGCTTGACGGATTTGCCGTTGGGGGAGCGCGCCCGCGTGATGCGGTGCAACGCTCTGACGCCGGCGGAGAAGTCGTCGAGTGTGGCTAGAAATGCGAGATAGCGCTGATTGCACCCGAGCAGGATGTCTCGCAGGTTCCTGAGGCTGTAAATGGACTTCTTGACCGGGGCGAGTTGCCTTGTGGATGGACCATGTCGATGTTCCACCTTTCGGTGGTGCTTGAAAAAGGAGACATTGTTGGTGGTGGTCTCCAGACGCAGCACGAGAGCAGACTTGTCATACATTTTTACGGTGGACTTGCCGTAGTGATGCTTGATGCATGTACCTTCGATGCGGGTTGAGAATTGATTGCCAACCTCCTGAACAAGGTTGGGCGTCAGGAAAGTGGCGATATGCTCGGCCTTGACGCTCAGCACAGCCTGCCGGCAAAGCTGCTGGTAGAGCGGTTGCAATATCGCCGGCGAGCGGAACACGAGGTCGGTTGCGTACTCTACCTGCGTGATGCTCCAGTGGTAGGTCTGCCCGAACACATCGAGCACCGGACAGCATTGCTCGGCATAGCGGTCGAG
>DATGCX010000133.1:0-3001 GCA_035311445.1 Xanthobacteraceae bacterium
CAAGGCGGCGCTTATCGGCTGGCTCATTGCGATGCCGACCCGGCAGGCCGGGCACTTCTTCTTCGAGCCGCGGGGCTATGACAATATCAATCAGGCGAGCCACGAGCACAAGGAAGAGATCAAAGTCGGCTACAATCTCAACCGCAAGATCGTGTTGCTGTCCATCTGGGCGCTCTCGCCGCTGCCGCTCTATTTCGATCCGACGCTGTTCGGAATCTTCGAGCCGCACAAGACGACGACCGAGTTCGTCACTCATGTCGGCTTGATGTGGCTGGTGCTGGGCATCGGCGGCCTGCTGTTCCGCACCGTGCATTTGTTCTTCATAAAGGGCATTCAGTCGGGACTCGTGTGGATGACGAAAATCCTCACCGACCCGTTCCACGATATCAAGCTCTACCACAACGGCCCGCTTGCCCTGCTGCGCGGCGAACTAATCGATCCGCATCATGCACAGCGTGGCGTCATCGAAGACGAGGAAGAGCTGGAAGAGCAGCCGCAGGGCGCCTGAGCGTTTCCTCAGGTGCCGTTGCGCGACAGCCGATGCGAGAGAATCTCCCGCAGAATCTTACGCCGGATCGTCTTGTTCGTTACAGCAGGATCGCCCCACCACCAGCCGTCCTGCTGCATCGCTTTTGCGGCGGCCACAAAACGGTCGCCGACAGCACCGAAATCAGCCTCGGTGTAGTTCAGGCTGAAAATCAGACGGCCGGTGCCGATCCAGCTCAGCGCCAGCCCCTCGGTGCGCAGATAGTACTGGAACATCCAGTTGTAGCGGGAGGGCTGGGTATAGAGCACGGTCCAGATCGACGAGAGATTGGAAATGCGCACCGGCACCCTTGCCTGCTGCAGCCGCGCGTTCAGCCGCGCGGTGCGATCGTCCCACAACTGATCCAGGTTCCTGTAGAGGCAGCGGAGATCCGAGGTCTCGAGGCGGCGGAGAAATTCCTCCATTGCGGTCATCACGTAGGGGTGCGAATTGAACGTCCCGCGCGCAAAGCAGATGTCGGCCGGCCGATCATCGCGGAAGCGCCGCATCAGGCCTTTTCCGCCGCAGAGCACGCCAACCGGCAGTCCGCCACCGAGGGTCTTGCCGTAGGTCACCATGTCGGCACGCACGCCGAAGTATTCCTGCGCGCCGCCCAACGCGATGCGAAAGCCCAGGAAGACCTCATCGAAGATCAGCACGATCCCGCGGCTGCTACACACAGCGCGCAGCCGCCGCAGCCATTCGGCATAAGCCTCCCGGTCGAAATGGGCCTCGCGACCGCTATCGACCAGCGACGAGTCGCTTGGCGCGTTCGAATTCGGGTGCAGCGCCTGCAGCGGGTTGACCAGCACGCAGGCGATATCGCGCCGGGTCGACAGCACGCGCAACGTATCTTCCGACATGTCGTTGAGGGTGTAGGTTTCGCGCGCAGGGATTGGATTGCCGATGCCGGGCTGCACATCGCCCCACCAGCCGTGATAGGCGCCGCTGAAGCGGACGAGGTGGGTGCGGCGCGTATGATAGCGCGCAAGCCGTACCGCCTGCATGACGGCTTCGGTGCCGGACATGTGGAAAGACACCTCATCCAGGCCGGAAATCTCCCGCAGCCGGCGCACATTGTAGGCGACTGCCGGATGGTAGTGGCCCAGCACCGGTCCGAGATCGCGCGCCTGATTGACAGCGCGGTCGATGCACTGCTTGTAGAAGTCGTAGCCGAACAGGTTCACGCCATACGAGCCGGTCAGGTCGTAGAACTCGTTGCCATCGAGGTCGGTGACTTTGACGCCGCACGAGGACTGCAGGAAGACGCCAGACTTAAGATGCTGGCGCACGAAGCGGCTGAACTGGAAGGGCACCCGGTAGTTATCGGTGAACTGAACATCGGACACGCCGTCGCGGATTTCGTCGGTGAGCTGTGCGGTGTAGGCAAACCGCGTCCGGAATTGCTCCGCAAGACGCGCGAACCCCGCTTCGCGCCGAAGCGCGACCTCTTCGGGTGCGTCATCAGCACGAAAGAAGCGTCGTTCGTCGTACTCGTAGAACGGCACCAGCGCGGCGAGCCGCCGCGCCAAGCGGGCGTGGCCGGTGAGCGAACGATGCTTGCTTTTGGAAAGGGCGAGCCGCCCCTTCAATTTGACCAGCGATGTCGTGAGCGCGCCAGCGCCAAGAGCATACAGCGTGAGAGTCGTGTAGCGCGAATCCATGGTCGCGAATCGTATTACCGCGGGGCAACTGTTTCATGACAATGCGCACCACTTTGACAAAAGTGTTTCTGCAGGAGGACATCAACTTTCTTCTGACCAACCGTATCCCGCGCCGTCTGCTCACGCGCTTCATGGGCTGGTTCAGCAAGATCGAGCAGCCGCTCGTGCGCGATGCATCAATTGCGTTATGGCAGCTCTTCTCCGATCTGGATTTGAGCGAAGCACGCAGAAAACAGTTCAAGAGCGTGCACGACTGCTTCACGCGCGAGCTGAAGGACGGGGCGCGGCCGATCGACTGCGATCCGCAAGTCGTCGTGAGTCCATGCGACGCGATCATCGGCGCCCACGGGCGGATTGCCGGGACTGAGCTCCTTCAGATCAAGGGCTTTACCTACAGCCTGTCCGATTTTCTTGGCTCGCCGCTTCTCGTCGAGCGGCATCGCGATGGCCTCTATGTCACGCTGCGGCTGACATCGAGCATGTACCACCGCTTTCACGCTCCGCACGACTCCTCGGTCGAGCGCGTGACCTACATTTCCGGCGATACCTGGAATGTGAATCCCGTCGCGCTTCGGCGGATCGAGAAGTTATTTTGCAAGAATGAGCGCGCCGTGATCGAGACGCGGCTTTGCAATCGCGATCTGCTGACCCTCGTGCCGGTCGCCGCCATTCTAGTTGCCTCGATCCGGCTCAATTGCGTCGACGCGCCACTCAACCTGGCCTATCGAGGCCCAAATCTGATCCCGTGCAGCGGTCACTATGAAAAAGGCGACGAGATGGGATGGTTCGAGCATGGTTCGACGATTGTGGT
>DATGCX010000134.1:0-5686 GCA_035311445.1 Xanthobacteraceae bacterium
ATCAAAAATTCTTTGGCCCGATCTCGGGCTATCCCGCGTCGTCAACATGACCCCCAGCGCCGGCGATCGACCCGACCGCCAGGATAGCGCCACGGCGGACATCTTCCGTATCACGGTCGATCCCGGCAACGTCGTCACCTACATCATGGAGCTTCGCACCGACAAGTTGCCACAGATCTATCTTTGGGAGCCGGACACCTACAAGGACAAGGTCAACAGCTTCACGCTCTATCATGGCATCGTGATCGGCATTGCGGGCCTGCTCGCGCTGTTCCTGACCATCCTTTTCGTCGTCAAGGGAAGTTTCATGTTTCCGGCAGCCGCCGCCCTCGGTTGGGCGGTGCTGGTCTACATCGGGGTCGATTTCGGATTCTGGGGGAAGGTGTTCGACATGTCAGCGGGCGCCGAGCGCATATGGCGCGCATCCGGCGAGGCAATTCTGGCGGCGACGCTTCTCGTGTTCCTGTTTGCCTATCTCAATCTCAACCGCTGGCACGTGCGGTATGCCCACATCGCGATCGCGTGGCTCGCCTTCCTGGGTGCGCTCGTTGCGGTTGCGTTGGTCGATCCATCGATCGCTTCCGGCATTGCACGATTGTCGTTGTTGTTCGTAGCCATCGGCGGCTTTGGGCTCATTATCTATCTTGCGGCCCAAGGATTCGATCGTGCCGTCCTGTTGATTCCGACCTGGTTTCTGCTGGTGTGTTGGGTCATTGCCGCGGGGCTTGCGGTCGGCGGATGGGTGACGAACGACATCGTGGCCCCCGCCCTGTTGGGCGGTCTGGTGCTAATAGTTATGCTGATTGGTTTCACAGTCATGCAACACGCCTTCGCCGGGGGCGTTACCCAGGGCATCGTATCCGATATCGAGCGCCGCGCGCTGGCGCTCACCGGCGCAGGCGATCTGGTCTGGGATTGGGACGTGTCGGCCGATAAGGTCTTTACCAGTCCGGAAACCGAATCCATGCTCGGCCTCAAACGCGGCGCATTGGAAGGCCCCGCCGCGCAATGGGTCGATGTGCTTCACCCGCAAGATCGCGATCGTTTCCGTGCCGCCCTCGACAGCGTGGTCCAGCAGGGGCGAGGTCGCGTCGTGCAGGATTTCCGCCTGCGTACCGCCGACGGGCATTCATTATGGTTCAACATGAAGGCGCGGCCGGTGGTGGGCTCTGACGGCGAGGTGGTCCGGCTGGTTGGCACCTTGACGGACGTCAGCGAAGCCAAGATCGCGGAGGAGCGCCTGCTCCATGACGCCGTTCACGACAATCTCACCGGGCTGCCGAACCGACAGCTCTTCGTCGACCGGCTCGACGCCTTGCTGGCACTTGCCAACAACAATCCGGATCTTCGGCCCACCGTCATGTTGATGGACCTTGATCGCTTCAAGCAGGTCAACGACTCCGTCGGCATGGCGGTCGGGGATTCGATCTTGCTGACGCTCGCCCGCCGGCTCGGCCGCCTGCTCAAGCAGCAAGACACGCTGGCGCGGTTGTCGGGCGACCAGTTCGGTCTTATCCTGACATCAGAGAGGGATCCTAACCGCATCGTGACCTTCGCGGATGCGGCCTGCAAGGCAATCCGCGCGCCGATCACATTCAACGAGCGCGAAATCTTACTCACCGTCTCGCTCGGTATCGCGGTGCCGGACGCGCAGCCCAGCCGGGCTGATGAACTGCTCAAGAACGCCGAGCTTGCCATGTATGCGGCAAAACGTGCGCGCGGCGACCGTTTCGAAATATTCAAGCCCACCATGCGGGCGCGCAGAACCGACCGGTTGACCCTTGAATCCGACCTGCGCCGCGCGCTCGAGCGCGAGGAGATCACACTGCTGTACCAGCCGATTGTGCGGCTTGAGAACCGCGCGGTTGCGGGTTTCGAGACGCTGGCACGCTGGGACCATCCGAAGATGGGCCGTTTGTCGTCGGCGGAATTCATCACGATTGCGGAGGAAATCGGTCTCATCACCGATCTCGGGCTGTTCGCGATCGAGCGCACTGCGCGCCAACTCGGCGTCTGGCAACGCGCCGTGCGCAGCCGTACACCACTGTTCGCGAGCGTCAGTCTGTCGTCGCGCCAGTTGCTCAAGAACGACGTGGTTGACAATCTGCGCGCCGTGCTTTCACGCGTAAGCCTTGCACGCGGCACCCTCAAGCTGGAGCTTACCGAATCCGCTGTCATGGAAAATCCTGAGCAGGCGGCGCAAATCCTCAAGCGGCTGCGCGACGTCGGTGCCGGCCTCGCACTCGATGAGTTCGGTACCGGGCATTCTTCTCTGGGATATCTGCAGCGCTTCCCATTCGACACGATCAAGATCGACCAATCATTTGTACGCGCCAATGCCAAGGGAGCACGGCCGGTCATCCTGCGCTCGATCGTGGGGCTCGCGCATGATCTCGGCATGGACGTCATAGCCGAGGGGGCTGAAAATGATTCCGATGTCGTGGAACTCCATCATCTCGGCTGCGAATTTGCCCAAGGCTTCGCGTTTGGGCGTCCCATGTCGGCTGACCAAGCCAAAGAATTGCTCATGGGTAAACGGCTGGAGACGGCGAGGTGACGTTCAGATGACAGATCTCGGATGACAGATGTCAGACCTCAAAGGATGCCGGGTCCCTGGCCTCTGTCATCTGACATCTGTTACGCATGACCAGCTTCACTTGACAGCATGCCGGCATGAATCCCGAGCTTCCTGAGCGCCCGATCGTATTTGGTACCGACGTCGGGACCGAAAATGAGGTCGGCATCGGCGCTGCAATGCAGCCAGCCATTATCCTGAATCTCCGTCTCGAGCTGCCCGGGCGCCCAGCCCGCGTAACCCAGCGCCAACAGCGCACTTCCAGGACCGTTGCCTTTTGCGATCGCCTTGAGGACGTCGAGTGTCGCCGTAAGGCAGATGCCGTCATCGATCGGCAAGGTCGAATTCTCGATGAAGTAATCACTTGAGTGCAATACGAAACCACGGCCGGGCTCCACAGGCCCGCCCTTGAGCACCTGTACGGAACCGGCACTCGGAGGCAGTTGGATCACATCGCTGTCGGAGATGACATCGAGCTGCACCAGCAGATCCGGAAATTTGATATTGCTGGCGAGTTGGTTAACGACGATGCCCATGGCGCCTTCCGACGAGTGGGCGCAAATGTAGATCAACGTACGAGCAAATCGTTCATCTCGCATGCTCGGCATCGCGATCAGCATCTTGCCGTCGAGATATCCCCGCCGGGGAAGGCCCTTAGAGCCGCTTCCTGTTATGTTCTTTCGTGTTGCCTTCATGGCTGAAGCGTAACCTCATCTCGCCAGAACAGCAACGCAAGAACACCACCGGGTCACGAGGAATTCAATGGTCATTAATGGCTACGTCGTCTAGACGATCATTCATGATTGCATCGGTATTGCGGCAATGTGTCTCGACGGCAGCATTTGGTGCGCTGCTCATATCTGCCCCAAATTTTGCTGCGGGTGCCGAGGACTCTTCTTCGTGGGATGGTGACTCACGTTCGGCCGTGCGGCTGGTCGCCGGGAGCAGTGTCGGTGCGGGCGCCTTGCTGCGCGCGGGCATCGAAATCCGACTGGCGGCCGGATGGAAGACGTACTGGCGGTACCCCGGTGACAGTGGAGTACCGCCAGTATTCGACTTTTCCAAATCCGAGAACATCGAATCCGTGACCGTACTGTGGCCGGCGCCGCATCGGTTCAACGACGAAGCCGGCACCTCGATCGGATACAAAGGTGACGTGATATTTCCACTTCATGTCGTGCCTGCGAATCCGAACCGGCCGACCACGTTGCGTGCTGCTATTAACTATGCGGTCTGCGAGAAGTTATGCATTCCTGCGAAAGGTGAGGCCGCGCTCGAACTCACCCGGGCATCCTCGCCGCATGAGTCGCAGCTTGCCGCGGCAGAAGCACAGACGCCGAAGCAGAGCCGCATCGGCAAGGTCTCGCCTTTTGGCATCGTGGCGGTGCGGCGCGAACCTGCAAGCCCCTACCCGCGAATCGTTGTGGAGGCCGCCGCGCCCGCGGAGGCGCCGCTCGACCTGTTCGCCGAGGGGCCGACTGGCGATTGGGCGCTGCCATTGCCTGAGCCGGTTCAGGGTGCACCACCCGGCCGGCGTTGGTTTGCGTTCGACCTCGACGGCGTGCCGCCCGGCGCTGATGCGGTCGGCGCACGCTTGCGTTTCACCCTGGTGTCGGGCGAAAACGCCATCGAGGTAACGACCGTGCCGGAGTAGGAAGCGGGCCCATTTTTCCGGGCTACCGGGAATCCACTCTGCTGGAAGTGCTATAGTGCCGCGCGCCTGTCGAATTTCCATTGACGGGCCGTCTCGAGGCTGCCCGCGTCCGCGGATGGCGTCATCTTCCAAACCCATGAACCGAGGATCAATCCATGACCATCAAGGTGGGCGATCATCTGCCCGAAGGGAAGTTTCGCGTAATGACGACTGAGGGACCAGGCTGGAAGTCCACCGATGAAGTATTCAAGGGCAAGAAAGTAGTGCTGTTCGCGGTGCCCGGCGCGTTCACGCCGACTTGTCATAAGAGTCATATGCCGGGATTTGTGCAGAACGCGGACACCATCAAGGCCAAAGGCGTGGACACCATTGCGGTGACAGCCGTGAATGACGTCTTCGTCATGACCGAATGGAAAAAAGCGTCGGCCGCGGAGGGAAAAATCGAATTTCTGGCTGATGGCAACGGCGATTTCGCCAAGGCGCTTGATCTCACTATGGACGGTTCGGCCGGCGGCCTAGGGCTACGCTCGAAACGCTATTCCATGCTGGTCGAAGACGGCGTGGTGAGGCAGCTCAATATCGAGGATGCGCCCGGCAAGGCCGAGACGTCCAGCGCCGAGACACTGCTCAAGCAACTGTGACGGCCGGGCAAGCGGGAAGGATGATGTAGGGGCGATCCTTGTGGTCGCCCTGTAGCAGGATGCGGCGAATGGGGCGACCACAAGGACCGCCTCTACGGTGGGCGATGTGGGAAGGCACGCTGCTTGTGCGGCCCTTCTAGCGTTATGACTTGATCGATGCTCCAATCCCATCAGATTGGCCGATCGACCGGCTTCGATCAAAGGTGCGATCTGCCGGTGCGGCCTGCCTCGGCTCTGATCTCGGCAATCGCCTGCCGGGCAAGTTCATCGGCACGTTCGTTGAGATCGTGACCGGCGTGACCGCGCACCCAGTGCCAATGCACGGTATGGCGATTAACAGCAGCGTCGAGCCGCTGCCAGAGATCTGCATTCTTGACCGGCTTCTTCTCGGCCGTTCTCCAGCCGTTGCGTTTCCAGCCATTGATCCAGCTGGTAATTCCCTGGCGCAAATATTGACTGTCGGTATGAAGATCGACTTCGCACGGGCGCTTGAGCGTTTCCAGCGCCACGATGGCAGCCATCAATTCCATGCGGTTATTGGTGGTGTGCGCCTCGCCGCCCTTGAGCTCGCGCGTATGGCCGCCCCATTGCAGGATCGCTCCCCAGCCGCCTGTCCCCGGATTGCCCGAGCAAGCGCCGTCGGTGTGAATGACGACCCGGCCGTTTCGCGCCTCAGTCAATGCCGTAGTCCCGTGCGTTCACATTGGCCTGATGGAATCGCAGCTTGCGATAATATTCCAGCGGGTCCTTGGGCTTGACCAGTGCACCTGGCGGCACCTCGAGCCAATCGACCAGTCGGGTCAGGAGAAAGCGCAG
>DATGCX010000135.1:0-63827 GCA_035311445.1 Xanthobacteraceae bacterium
CAACGCTCGGTATCGTCGGTTTCGGCGAGATCGGCCGCGAAGTAGCCCGTCGCGCCCGCGCCTTCGAGATGGAGGTGGTGTATTCCCAGCGCACGCCGGTCGCCGCGGCGGTCGAGCGGGATATTGGCGCACGCTTCCTGCCGCTCAACGATCTGATGGCGCAGGCGGACTACATTCTGGTGCAGCTGCCATCCAATGATTCGACCCGCGGCCTGATCGGACGCGATGCATTCGGCCGCATCAAGCCCGGCGCCGTACTGATCAACGTCGCGCGCCCGGAATTGATCGATCACGACGCGCTGGTCGAGGCACTGCAGGCCGGCCGGCTCGGCGGGCTCGGGCTCGACGTTCTCTACAGCGAGCCCGCAGACCCGTCGGAGCCGCTGCTGCGTTACCGCGACCGCAACGTCATTCTGATGCCTCATACCGCCATCGGGGCGCGGACCAATGCACTGCACGATATCGAAATGCTGTGCGTCAACCTGTGGCGGGCGATTGCTTCACCAGCTGATGCGCCGCACATCGGCTAGCGCGTCAAAGTGCTCATCCCGACTGAGAATTGGCAACCGGTGTTGCATTGCGAGGGCTGCGATCCAGGCATCGTTTGCCGGAATAGGTCGACCCAGCCGTTTGAGTGTGGTGCGTAGCCATGCGTAGGGCACGGTCGTTTCAGACGTGATTGCTAGAAGATCGAAGTGGCGAAGATGGGCCTCAAGCCATTCCTCGTAGGTTTTCCGATGTCGCGAAGCCATTATGCCGTAGCGAAATTCACCAAGAACGATCACCGGAATTGCAGCTCGATCCTGCAGGCGCAAGATCGCCCCGACATCCGGGTCGCCATCGATAAACGCCGAAAGTGCGTTCGTGTCGAGAATCAACGCCAGTCTTCGGGTTCGATAACCTCGAACTCCTGGTCGATGACGGACTGCATGCGGACCGTTTCCTTGTGCAAGCGCTTGAGTTTGCCAAAGCCCTGCATCCACGCCGGCTGGTCGGCGCTGGTACGCCTATGATCAAGTGCTAGTTTGTCGCGCAATGCCTCAGTTACGAATTCCTTGAGAGACTGGCCGCGTTCCGCGGCCGTCGCCTTGGCTTTGCGGAAAAGCTGATCGGGAAGTTCAAGCGTCGTCTTCATGGGCCCATATTGCCATATTTATGGGTCCATGCCAAGCGCCGCTCTCAAACAGCACCTTGAGCCAGCTGGGCTAGAATCCGACGCCCAGCATCAGTGGCAGCGAATAGCGTGCCGTCCGGCTCGGAGGCGCCATCGCGATCCGGATTGCAGGCGCTCTGTCGGCGGGCGCGGCCACCGCCGCAACCGAGGACGGGCTGTTTTGCCGCTGCTTCAAAAGCGGAAAGAGCCATTCCGCCACTTCAGTATCGTGGCACCCCTTGAACTCCAACACCACCTGTTCACCGGGATTGTATGGATTATCCAGGACGATCACACGGGCCTGCGCGTTGTCGACCACCGCGAACCAGATCGAAACCACGGCGGCGGCCGTCCATTTGCAGCCATTCGCTATATTGATCATTTTATCTGTCCCATAGCTGCACACGCCGGAACCGGCGCGCCTCGGTATTAGTCATCGAGTAGTCGCCGGGGCCGTCGCTTAAGTTCAAACTTGTCGCGTTCGTCGCATCGATACCGGCATCAGCATGCCTGGTATGAACACACCTCAACCGCATTCCGCCACATACGCGGCGGCCTTCATTGTCTGCTGGCATTTTCGCTACACCGCTTCTTTACGGAACCCCGGCACGGCGTCCCCCAGTGCCCGATAGATCGCCTTGCGATCATTGTGCCGCAAGCCCTGTTCGAGTGCGGTGAGCCATAGCCGCAATGTATCAAGTGAAGGGCTGGCCGGGCGCGCCGCCCTGATAGCAGCGATGCCGAGGTCAATTGAAGGCTCGTCGGCGGCGAACTCGATCTCGTTCAGGCGCTCGCCGGGGCGGATGCCTGTGAAGACAATCTCGATATCCTTGCCGGGTTGGAGACCATACAGCCGTATCATGCGTTCGGCGAGATCGACGATCCTGACCGGCTGGCCCATATTGAGGACGTAAACCGAAACGTCGGAGCGTTGCGGCGCTAGCGCATGGGAGGCTGACGTTATCACGAGGTCGCAGGCCTCCCGGATGTCGATGAAGTAGCGCACCATGTTGGGATGGGTGATGGTCACGGGGCCGCCGGCCTCGATCTGGGCCTTGAATTTCGGCACTACCGAGCCGTTTGACGCAAGCACATTGCCGAACCGCACCGAGATGAGACGCATCGGCCGGTCGGCGGCGCGCGCCGCGAAATCCGCATCGAGCGCCTGGCAATACATTTCGGCGAACCGTTTGGTTGCGCCCAGCATCGAGATCGGCTCGATTGCCTTGTCGGTCGATATCATCACCATGCCGGCGGCGCCAGCCGCGACCGCCGCGTCGGCCACGTTGATCGAGCCGAACACATTGGTCTTGATGCCTTCGTCCCAATCGCGTTCCAGCAACGGTACGTGCTTAAGGGCAGCGGCGTGAAACACGATGTCGGGCCTGAACGTCTTAACGAGGCTGACAATGCGTTCACGGTCGCGAATGTCGGCGATGCGGCCTTCGACTTTGGTCTTGGCCTCCTTCAGGTTCGAGGCTTCCAACACGGCGTGAAGCGCCGGCTCCGAATTCTCAATCACCATGACCCGATCGATCCCGTAGGTCACGAGTCGATCGCAGATTTCGGCCCCGATCGAGCCGCCACCACCGGTCACTACGGCGGCTTTGCCGCACACGAAGGCTTCCAGCCGACGATAGTCGATTTTGGCGCTCGGCCGTAGCAGCAGGTCCTCGACAAGTACGGGAGCAAGGCGCAGCGCTTCCCCGCCCTCTTCCAGGGCCGGGATCCGGCTCGGCGTCAGGCCGATGCGGCGCGCACGGGTGAGGATGGATTCTGGCTTCATCTCGGGCGCAAGGGCCGATGGGGTCATGACCAATCGCGCAACCGTGGTTCCGCGATTGCCAAGGTCCTGCACGACCCGCTCGAGATCGCCGAAATCCCCCATTACCGGAATGCCGCGGATCGATTGGCTGCGATCGGCACGTGACGGCGACAGGATGCCAATCGCCTGGATTTTCTTCACGGCACCGCTTTCAATACCGCGCAACAGTACTTCCGCATCGGCAGCCGGACCGACCACGAGCGTTGGCGCAAGGTCTCCGCGGCGGGCATGCTGTAAGGTACGAGTATACCGGAAATAGCGATAGACAACGCGAGCCGGCCAGGAAGAATATCTGCAAGAACCAATACAGCACGATGGTAAGTTTGCCGAAGAAGAATGTGCCGTAGAAGTTGGGCGCCAGCAACAGGTAGTCGAGGGCGAGAAACGAGAGCGCCAGGACAGTCGCAACCTTCACGATGTTGATGACATCGGGCAGCGACGTGAACCGCCATTTATTCTTGAAAAGCCCGAAGATCGAGTACACGCCGGCCGCATACAGGACGAATCCCGGCACCAACATCAGGAGCAGATTCCAGCGTTCGGCCAACCCTGGGGCTTCAAATCGGATATAGAACGCCGCCAATACTGCCGCGACCGCCGCCACAAGGTCATGCGCCAGAATCAGGGCCATGCGTGGAGTGAAATTCCGGAACATGAGCGTGTCGCAACCCCTCAGCTGTGCGAGTCATCCATACCGGCATTTGAACAGCGGCGCTACCTGCAGTCGTTCCCCACATCGATTGCCCGCGCAGGCACGAGGGCAGGCAGCGACGAAGAGGCCAGTGCCGCGTCTACTGCGAGCAGGACCTGTGCCGGCAGCAATTCGTCGAGACACCTGCTGAAGCTCAAAATATGTCGTTCACAACCTTCATTCTGGCAGGGAAGGCAGGGCAATGGATTCTGCACCAGCCAGACATTTTTGCGGCGTTGAATCGTCCCGGATGCCGCCCACATGGGTGCGAGACCTTCGGCGGGAACCGGCCCCCAGAGCCGGGGGTCGGTCGGCCCGAATAAGGCGACGGTGGCGCAGCCTACCGCTGCAGCGAGGTGAGTGACCGAAGTGTCCGGGCCGACAAAGAGCCGGGCACCAGCCAGGACTGCCGCAAGCTCCGGCCAGGATAATTGCCCGTCCCGCCGCACCACATCGGGCAAGCCATCCCATACCTCGTTGAGATACCTGTGTTCCGCCGCCGCCGGACCGCCTGTCGCCACAATTTTCAATCCCCGCGCGCAAACGCTGGCAGCCAGGGCCCGCCAGCCGCCCGGCGTCCAGCGCTTGTATGTGAACATCGGTGACGCGTGGATGACAGCGTAGGGCTGCGGGAGAGATTGACGTCGGGTAGATCCGACGTCAATTGGCGAAGGGGAGGCGTTCGCGGCACCGTTACCGCGTACGCTGATCGCATCAGGACAGACGAGACGTCCAACCCGGGCGATTCCGAGGGCGTCCGCAAGCCGCAGCATGTGTTCCAGGCGATGCAATCCCGGCTGCAACGCCACGCTGTGGGACAGTACCAGCCGTCGCAGGGCACCCCGCACTCCGCTATCGACCGGACCGAGATGCCGGCGCCCGGCAATGAATGCGTACACGGTCGGCCGATCGCCGCTCTGAGTCGATATGGCAAGGTGGTAGCGCTTGGCGATCCTCAATGCGAGCGCAACGCCCTGCCAGGCAGTTGGCCGCGAGGGCATGGTCACGATCCGGTCGATGTCGGGATTGCCGGCCAGAATGCCGGCAGTATGCTCGAACACGAGCGCATCGATCTTGGCTTGCGGAAATGCACGACGCAGGCTTGCGATCAGAGACGTTGAAAAAAACACGTCTCCCAAGCGCCGCAGCGTCACCACCAGGATACGCGGACGGGGCGGCAGATCGGGCGCCTTCATCGGTTTGAGACTTGAGAGTGCGCCGGCGGATCTTCCGGCTTGACCGCCCGAGCGTCATGCAGCACGACGCCGCCGAATACGGCTACGGCAAAAACGTAAATCCAGGATTGCGTGAAATCCATCAGATGGGAATTGAACAGCGAGCCGACGATGTTTTGGGTCACGGCGATCAACCCGATCCAGGCCGCCAGTCCGGGGCGACGGAACAGTTGCCAATGCACGGTCCACATTGCAAGCAGCGCAGCGACGCCAATCACGCCAAGCTGAATTCCAACTGCGAAAATTTGGTTGTGCGGATTGGTAGCAGTTGCCGTTGATTTTGGGTCAGCATGGCGGCGAAATGTTTCGGTGATCGTGCCGATGCCGTGGCCGAGGATCGGCGCCTCGCGCAAGATAACAAGGGAATTTTTCCAGAATTCCAGCCGGGCGCCCGACGAGGTCTCCCGAAGCTCCGATTCGGCGATCTCGTCGGCGACGGACGTCGCCCGCAAGCGCACATAGGGCGACGTCGTCCACATGACCGTGAGCACCATAAGGCCCGCCAAAACGCATGCCGCGGTTGCGCGCCATGACGCGCGCTGCAATCCCATCAACAACAGCAGGACAGGAATCACGACAAGCGTCGTGCGACTCGTGGAGACGTAGAATATGCTGGCGATAAACAGAAGCGCCAATGCAATCTCTGCGATCGCCAGTGCGCGGCGATGCTTCGTCCATTGCTCAAAGCCGATATAAGCGAGCGCGAAGGCGCACAACGTGAAGACGCCGCTTTGGGTGATGTAATCCTTAACCGGGACGCCCGGACCATGGCCGAAATCAAGCCCCAGGTAGAACATGATCCAAACGAGAGCGAGCAGGACTGTCCCAGACATCAGGAATGCGGCGCCGACCCACATGCCGCGGTCGGAGCGCCGGAATTGCGCGAACAGTACGGGAATCATCAGCAGCCTGAGAAACGGCTCGATGCCGTAAAAGCGTTCTGACGCAGACACATCTGACCACAACAGACCCGCCACCGCGAGCCCGACGAGCACGACCGGCAGACCTCCGGGCGCGGACAAAACTTCGCGGCGCAAAGCAGCGAGATCGAGCGTCGGCAGGCTGGTCACCAGCCACAGCGACGCCAGAATTCCGGTGGCGGAGGTCGACCATGGCAGTGATGCTGCAGCCGCGGCCGCCAGCCCGGCGGCGAGGCGGGGCAGCCTATCGCGCCGAAGGTCGCGCAGCGACAGTATGGCGTTTGCCGCCGTCATTGTCATTGTGCGCCGATCCTGACCGAGAACGGCGCATATTCGGTCGCCATCGAAAGTCCGCGCCGCGCCGCGATCCGATCTGAATGCAGCACCTCATCCAGCTGGCGGTCGTTTTCCGCAAGCCTGGAGCGATCGGCTTCGGGATGCCACAGATGCAAGACTCCACTGGCGAACCGGCCGTCCTTGCGGCGCCCGCCAGCGCGGATGAGACGGATGAAAATATCGGAGTCCTCTCGGCCCCAGCCGCTATAGAAGCCGTCGAATCCATCAACCTTTTCGAGGTCCGCACGCCAGAACGCCATGTTGCTGCCGCGGGCGCCGCGCCAGCGCCGCGCATTCAACTTGCGCATCGCGCCGAGGCGCAGTTCCAGCAATGGCGCGAAACGGTTGAGCTGGTGTCGCGAACGCAGCACCAGCCACCGCGCAAGCCCCCATACTTCGGGCTCAAGTCCCTGACGAAGAATACGGTCGGTCAAATCAGCCGATAAGAGAATACGCGTCCCGGTGACGAACCAGCCAGGCTCGGCAAGGCGACGGTGCGCCGCGACGAAGTTCCGCCGCGCAATGCAGTCGCCATCAAGAAACAAGATATACGCACCGGCGCTGGCGTGAATGCTGCGATTACGGATATCGGATAAGCGAAAGCCACGATCCTCATGCCAGACGTGCCTAATCGGGAGCGTGGTTTTTGCGGCCCACTTGCTCACCACGCGGGCCGTGGCCGGGCCGGAGCCGTCATCGGCGACGATGATTTCGAAGTTGCGATCCTGTTGGCGCGACAATGCGCGCAATGCCACATCGAGAGCATCCTCTCGATTGTAGGTCGATACAATCACCGAGATCAGATCATTCACGATGTCGCCCCGCAGCCCATGCTTTCATGTAGCGATAGTAAGTTCCTTCGGCGTTGGCGATCGCGAGCAGGAACCCTTCGCGACCGTCGAGAAAGCCCAGCCGTACGATGTATGCACGCAAAAACGACCACAGGCCATGGATTATGCCGCTGGCGAAGGAAACCCGTGACGGCGTCAGCATTTGGGCGCCCGCCGTCGAATAGCTGTCCACTCGGGCGAGGGCGTCCTCGAGCCGGCGTACCGGATGATGATCGAGGACGGCCGAAAGGCGGCCGACCGGTCCTTCGCAAATGACGCGTTCGTGCACCAGATCATCACTGAAGCGCGCTTTTCCGCGGCGGAACAAGCGCAGCACATAGTCCGGAAACCAGCCCGAATGACGCATCGGCCGGCCCAGAAAAGTGGACAGTCTGGCGATCTCGTAGCCGTCCGCCGAAGCCGCGCCGATCGTGGACAAAATTTCGGCAGCAAGTTGCGCCGACACGCGCTCGTCGGCGTCGATCGACAGGACCCAATCGCCGTGCGCCTGCGACAACGCAAAGTTCTTCTGGGCGCCGAAGCCGGCCCATAGGTGCACCATAACGTTGGCGCCCGCCGCCTTGGCGACCTTGACGGTGTCGTCGTCGCTGCCGCTATCGACCACGATGCGCTCGTCGCAAAATGCGAGGCTTTCGAGGCACGCCGCGACATTGGCCGCCTCGTTCCGGGTGATGACGATTGCGCTCAGCATCGTGTCTCCAAACCGCCGCTTGGCGGCGAAGCGGAGGCCAGTTCGCGCAGGCAGGGTGCAACGATCGACATGCTTCAAGGCCACGGGCTAGGGAAAGATTCGCGTCACATGGCCCATCTTGCGGCCTGCGCGCACCGCCTGCTTGCCGTAAAGATGGACGCAAGCACCGGGCACATCCAGCCACCGACGATAATCCGCGACTTCATCCCCGATGAAGTTGACCATCTCGGCGCGCCCGTAACGGAGCGGCACGGCCAGCGGCCAGCCTGCAACCGCGCGGATATGTTGCTCGAATTGCGATACCGAGCATCCGTCGAGCGTCCAGTGCCCGGAATTATGCACGCGCGGGGCGACCTCGTTCACCATTACGGAATAGCCGGTGCCGTCCGCGACCACGAACATCTCGACCGCGAGCACCCCCACATAGCCGAACGACTCGGCAATTTTTCCGGCGATTCGGCGCGCCTCTTCAGCGACGGCCGGCGTCACTGCGGCGGGTACACGCGAAGCCTTGAGGATGTGGCGGCTATGCTCGTTCTCGGCGACGTCGAAACATTCGATCTTACCGTCGCTACCACGCGCCGCTACCATCGAGATTTCGCGCTCGAAAGGCACATATGCCTCGACGATCGAGGGCTGGCCGCCGATCGCGGCCCACGCCGCACCTACATCGTCGCCGGAGCGCAGTGTCGCTTGGCCTTTGCCGTCATATCCGAAGCGCCGGGTCTTGAGGACGACCGGGTGCCCGATCGACGACAACGCCTGGATCAGTTCGCTTTCGGACTTCGCCGCCGCATAAGGCGCGGTGGCGATGCCGAGCGACACGACGAACTCCTTTTCGGCCAGCCGATCCTGTGTGACGGCGAGTACCCGGGGGTCCGGCAGCACCGGTTTGCGGGCGGCGAGGAACGCTGCGGTTTCAGCCGGGACGTTCTCGAACTCGTAGGTGATGACATCAACGTCATCGGCGAAACGGTCGAGCGCGGCCTTGTCGCTGTAATCGGCCTCGGTGACCCGGCGAACCACCTCGAATGCCGGTGAGGCCGGCTCGGGGCACAGTACGTGACATTTGAAACCAAGCCGGGCCGCTGCCATCGCGAGCATGCGCCCGAGCTGGCCGCCGCCCAGGATGCCGATGGTTGCGTCGGCGCCGATGGACTGGGAGACGGATGCGGTCACGCGTCGCCCTCGGATGGTGCGTCGGCGACCGCATCGGTCTGGCGCTGGCGCCATTCTTCGAGACGGCCTGCGAGCGCGTCGTCGTGCAGTGCCAATACGCTCGCGGCGAGCAATGCCGCGTTGATGGCGCCGGCGCGACCGATTGCCAGTGTGCCGACCGGAATGCCGGGCGGCATCTGCACGATGGAATAAAGCGAATCGAGCCCTGCCAAAGCCTTGGATTCGACCGGGACACCGAACACCGGCAGCACCGTCATAGACGCCGTCATGCCAGGCAGGTGTGCTGCCCCACCGGCGCCCGCAATGATCACCTGAAATCCCGCGGCCTTGGCGCCCTTGGCGAACGCATAGAGCCGGTCCGGAGTACGATGCGCCGAAACGATGCGGGCCTCGTAGGTGATGCGGAGTGCAGCGAGTGTGTCAGCAGCATGTTTCATGGTTGCCCAATCGGACTGGCTGCCCAAGATGATGGCGACAGGCGTTCCGGTCACGGAGTGATCCTCAAGGCGGCGCCGAACAGCCGGCCCCGAAAAAGAAGGCGCGGATTATAGAAACCGGCCATCTGGTCGCAAGCCAAAGCCGCCGCCATTGCGAGGATAGCTGGGGAGTTCGTTCAGCTTAAGCGCCGTGGTGAAGCCCCTGTCGCCTCTCGCGGCTCGTGGCCGGGCTTGTCGCGGCCACCCCGAATTGTCTGACTCTGTGCCGTTAACTTCGGGGTGGCCGGGACAAGCCCGGCGACGATACCGCTACGAATATTCCGGCTTTGAGTTATTCCGGCCGCCGTCACGCAATGATGTCCGGCGTCAGTTGATCTTCGATGAACGTAATGCGGTCGCGCAAGATGAGCTTGCGCTTTTTCAAGCGCTGAACCTGGATGAGATCGACACCTGGTACGGCCTGCAGCGCTTCGATCGCAGCGTCAAGATCGCGATGCTCCTGCCGTAACCGTTCGAGCTGTATTTTCAGCTCGGTTTCTTCTTCTTCGGTCATTCGCAGCCGCCGAATCCCAATGCCTATCGCGACCCGAGCACGTCTGGCCTCTCCGCGCGCACGCTCGAAATTCTGCCCATCAAATACCACGATTGGCCCCTCGACGCTGCCTGAAAGCTTGCTGCACGATCAAGTTGCCCACGATCTTGAGAAATTCGGCGGCACCTGCGACATTTAGATCACACATGGGAAATTTTCGCTTAATAACAGGGATTTTGGCGGTAGTATTGCACCAAAATATTGCGCCGCAATGTAAATGTCGCATCGACTTCATTTTGATGTCATGTCACTGTCTCGCCCGTCAGGCTGCAATCTGACGAAGGAGACTCGATACATGGCTACATCGACGCATCTCGCAGAACTCGAACAGCGGCATCGGATGCTTGAAGACGAACTGGCCGAGGCACTTCAGCATCCTTCCACGGACGATTTCAAGTTGAGTGAACTTAAGCGTCGCAAATTGCAAATTAAGGATCAAATCGCGCGGTTGAGCCGGAGCGTGCACTGATCCAGGTTAAAACCTCATCTGATCGGCTTTTCTATTTCTAAAGCCGCCGGCCCTCGACAGTGAGGCCGGCGGTTGTATTTTTAGCAAGCGAGCTTCGGGGGCAGCGAGGCGAGAGCGGTGAGACGCTTGAATTTTCTTGCAGCGGCTGGCGTCGCGTTTATGGCGACCTGCGGAACGGGTATCGCGCAAACTTATCCATCGCGCCCGATTACCTTGATCGTGCCGTTTCCGGCCGGCGGCGGCGTCGACGCAATAGCCCGGATCGTGGCCGAGAAGCTCGCCTCGGGCCTGAGGCAGCAGGTGATCATCGACAACCGCGGCGGCGTGGCCGGCGTGATCGGTATGCGGGTGGCTGCCAAGGCGGCACCCGATGGCTATACGATCGTAATGTCCCATACGGGTATAACGGCCATCAACCCGACGCTTTATGTCAACCCTGGTTACGACCCGCGCCGGGACTTCGCCCCGATCGGGCTGATCGCCACCACCCCGATCGTGCTGATGGTCAATACCGCCTTCCCGGTGCATACCGTCGCGGATTTGATCGCCATGGCTAGGCGCGAGCCCGGTAAGCTCAACATCGGCACGCCGCCTCCTGGTACCGGATCATTCCTCTCGGCCGAGTTGTTCAAGGCCTCCGCTGGGATCGACTTCACGATCGTGACCTACAAGGGCACAGGCCCGCTCACTAATGATCTGCTCGGCGGCCACGTGCCGATCGCCTTCAATGTGCTGGCGCCCGCCATCGGCAATCTTCAGGCCGGAAACCTGCGGGCAATCGCGACGGCCGGCCCCACCCGCCTAAGCCTGATGCCTGATGTCCCAACCATTGCGGAATCCGGCCTGCCGGGTTTCGAGGCCGTGCTGCACTACGGCCTGATGGCTCCCGCCGGCACCCCGGCGGACATCGTTACACGCCTCAACGACGAGCTGCGCGCGGCCGTCAACGACCCCGAGGTGAAAGCCCGTATCTTCGCCGACGGTGGTGATCCGCTCCCCTCGACCCCGCAGGAATACGCAGCCGACATCGCCCAGGAGGAGCCCAAATGGTCGGCGCTGATCCGCAAGCTGGGGCTTCGGGTGGAATGAGCCCGTAGCCCGCATGGAGCGCCGATTTATCGGCGCGTAATGCGGGGCCGATCTTCGGCAAATCGAAGTCGTAGCCCGGATTACGGGAACGGCATTCCGCTTCACGGCGAAACCTTTCCCGGATTGCGCTGCGCTCCATCCGGGCTACGATTGCCGAAAGATCGGAGGCCGGCATGTGCATACGGTTCATCGCGATCATGGCGGCAATGCTCGCGGCGACAATCGAAGCGGCGTTCGCGGAGGACTATCCGACCCGAGCCATCACCCTCGTGGTGCCGTTCCCGGCCGGCGGGGGCGTCGACACTGTCGCGCGCATCGTCGGCGAGAAACTGTCGATCGCTCTCAAGCAGCACATCATTATCGACAACCGTGCCGGCGGCGGCGCCATCCTGGGCGCCCGCGCGGTCGCAAGAGCCGCCCCCGATGGCTACACCCTGCTGCTCGGCCACACCGGAACGATCTCGATCAATCCCAACCTCTACACCAATGTGGGGTACGATCCGCGAACGGACTTTGCGCCGATCGGCCTGATCGCCACGATCCCGATCGGGCTCGTGGCGCATCCCTCGGTGCCGGCGAAGTCGGTTGCCGACCTGATCGTGCTGGCGTGACGCGAGCCCGGCGAGCTTACGATCGGCACGTCGGTGATCGGCTCCGGCGGCTACATGGCGGCGGAATTATTCAAGGACGCGGCCCGCGTCGACATGACCATCGTGCCCTACAAAGGCACGGGCCCCCTCGCCAATGATTCGCTGGGCGGCCATGTGCCGGTGTCGTTCAATACGCTGGCGCCGATCCTCAGCAATATCCTGGCCGGCAATCTGCGCGCGCTTGGGGTTGCGAGCGCTGTGCGTTCGGCGTTGCTGCCGGACGTACCCACGATCGCAGAATCCGGCCTGCCGGGTTTCGAGGCCGTGTTGCGTTATGGCCTGCTGGCGCCCGCCGGGACACCGAAGGAGATCGTGACGCGCCTAAGTGGCGAACTGCGCAAGGCAGTGGAACTGGACGACGTAAGGGCCCGCATTACGGCGGATGGCGGCGATGTGCTGACCTCGACGCCGGAGCAATATGCCGACGACATCGACCGCGAGGAGCGCAAATGGGGGACGCTGGTGCGCAAGCTCGGACTGAAGGTGGAGTGAGGCGCTGCGGAATTTTGGGCTGCTTCTGCTCCGAGATGTGCGGCCGTGTTACGCGGTTGTCGCGTTCTCCGTCACTCGCATCACCAGGTCCGCCAGCCGGTCCGCTGCATCGAGGACTCCCTGATGCTTGGCCGCGGCGGCCATTTCGGCGAGTTTTGCCGGATCGGCGGCGAGCCGGGCGATTTCGGCGGCGAGGCGATCAGGGCTGAAGTGCGTCTGCTCCATCATGATGGCGCCGCCGGCCCTTTCCAGTGTGCCGGCATTGGCGCGCTGATCCTGGTCGAGCGCGTGGGGCAGCGGCACCAGGATGGCGGGCCGCCCGATCGCCGCGAGTTCCGCAACCGTGGAGGCGCCCGAACGCGAGATCACGAGGTGGCTCGCCGCCATCCGGGCCGGCAGATCGCGGAAGAAAGGCTCAACCTCGGCGGTCACGCCGAGTCGTTCATAGGCGGCCCGCACTCTCGCGATGTCTTCCTCGCGTGCCTGCTGGGTCACGGATAACCGCGCCTGCACTGCCATCGGGACGAGCTCGATGGCTGCAGGCACGATGTCCGCCATGACGCGGGCGCCCTGGCTGCCGCCAAACACCAGAATGCGCAACTCCCCGTCAGCGCTCGGATAGGGGGTCGCGGCCGCTTCGACGACGACCGGGCGGATCGGATTTCCGGTGCGGGTCTCCTTCGCGGTCAGCCTCGGATTGTCGGCGAGGAGGCCGCCAAAGCCGGTGGCGATCGCGCGTACCCGCGGCCCGAGCAGCCGGTTGGCGCGGCCGAGCACGCCGTTTTGCTCGTGGATCACCGTTGGAATCCCGCGCAGCACCGCAGCGAGCAGCGGCGGAATGGTCGGATAGCCGCCGAAGCCGACAACGGCGACGGGGCTCAGCCGGCCAAGCAGGTACAATGCCTTGAGGGTACCGAGACCGAGCTTGAGCATAGCCTCGGCATTACGAAACGGGTTGTGCCCCGCGAATGTGGCGCTCGAAACAACATGGGTGGCGCGCCCTGGAAATTTGCCATAGCGGCTGACGCGCTTGTCCGTGATGAGATCAACCGTGATGCCGCGGCCGATGAGCGCGAGTGCCAGCGCCTCGGCCGGAAACAGGTGCCCGCCAGTCCCGCCCGCCGCCACGACGACCAGACGCGGGTCGGCGCTTTCCATCAGGCTGCGCTCCCGGCCACCCCCATCCTACCCTGCCTGCCATCCGGGAGAAGGTATGGCTGGGGAGGTGGCAACAAAACCGTGCGCGGGCGATCGCGGGTGAAGGCAAGCAACATGCCCATGCCGTAGGCAAGTGAAATCATCGAGGAGCCGCCGTAAGAGATGAATGGCAGCGTCATCCCCTTGGCCGGAATGAGCGCCAGATTGACCGCCATATTGATCGCCGATTGGGCCCCGAACAAGATGGCTAATCCGGCGATCGAAAAGCGCGAAAATGGATCGTCATTGCGCATCGCTTTCCCGAGCGCACGCAGCACGATGAACGCGAACAGCAAAACCAGAACGAGACACAACACGATGCCGAATTCCTCCGCCGCCACCGCAAACACGAAATCCGCATGACTGTCAGGCAAAACGCGCTTCACTGTGCCCTCTCCCGGGCCCTGCCCGAACCAACCGCCACGGAAAAATGATTCAACCGCAGTATCAACCTGGAAAGTATCGCCGGAGGCCGGATCGAGGAAGCGCTTGATGCGCCGTGCCACGTGCGGGACCATCGTGTAAGCGGCGAGCAGACCAAGCACAGCGCTGCCGCCGAGGCCCGCCACCCAGATGAATCGCATGCCGGCCGTAAAAAACAATGCACCCCACACGAGTGACATCAGCAGGGTCTGGCCGAAATCTGGCTGCAGCACCAATATGCCCACGACGCTGAGCAACAGCAGCAACGAAAATGTGGTGGCCGGCATATCGGGTTTGCGCACCGATTCGGCGAATAACCAGGAGCTGAGAATGACGAAGGAGGGCTTGAGAAATTCGGATGGCTGAATGTTGATGCCAAGGAGCACAATCCAGCGGCGGGCGCCCTTTACCTCTGCGCCGACGAACAGGGTGGCGATCACGAGCGCGAAGCTGACGATGAAGACCACGAGAGCGATGCGGCGGATCTGGCGTGGCGAGAGGAACGACGTCGCCAGCATGACAACGATCGCCGGCATCAGAAAAAGCACGTGGCGGTGCACGAAATAGAACGCATCGAGCCCGATGCGCGCGGCCACCGGGGGGCTCGCTGCGAGCGAGAGGACGATACCGCCAAGCATGATGGCGCCGACCGCCACCAGGATGGACCGATCGATCGTCCACCACCATGCCGCAAACGGTGTTCGTTCGACGCGCGAAACCATGGTCGAGCTCCCGGAATTGTGGCGCGGCGGATTCGAGACTTTGCAACAGCGCCGCCGGATTATGGTTGCGGGCCTGTTAAGAAAAAATTTCAATTTTTCAGATTGTGCCGAGCACGGTAATTTCCGTTTTTATAGAAATTGCTTTGCTCCTTATTTTCGGCTCGACACCACCACGCCGGGCAGCTTCTGCACCAGGTCCCGGAAGGCGGTGCCGCGGGCTTCGAAATTTTCAAACTGATCGAACGAAGCGCAGGCCGGCGACAACAGCACGACCGGATGATCAAGCCCGGACGCCGCGGCATCACGTGCGGCCTCCTCGACGGCGTGGTCGAGGGTGACGCTGACGACATGGTCGACCTTGCCTTTCAGGGTTGCGGTAAATTCTTCCGCCGCGGCGCCAATCAGGTAGGCCTTGCGGATGCGCGGAAAAAACGCCGAAAGCGACTCGATGCCGCCGGTCTTCGGTTTGCCGCCCGCGATCCAGAAGATATTAGCGAAACAGGCCAAAGCCTGGGCGGCGGAGTCCGCATTGGTGGCCTTGGAATCGTTGACGAACAGGACCTCGTTCTTGCGGCCGACCTCCTCCATGCGATGCGCCAATCCGGGAAATGACCGCAATCCGGCCTGGATGGCGCGTCGATCGACGCCGAGCGCCAGTGCTGCTGCCACCGCGCAGGCAGCGTTCTGGGCATTATGGCGACCTCGCAACGATCCGATGCTCGTGAGTTGCGCGACTTCCTGCGCGGTGCCGCCGGTGGCCTCGACGATGCGCTCGGCTTCCAGATAAATTCCGTAGGCCACTGGATGGCGCACCGAAACGCGAACGACGCGGCGACCAGCCCGCCCCGCCCGGTCGGCGATCGCCTGGCTCCAATTGTCATCGACGCCCACGACCACGGCCCCGCCAGGTTGAACGCTGACGATCAGCCGTTCTTTGACGGCAGCGTAGTTGCTCATGGTGCCGTGGCGATCAAGATGGTCCTCGGCGAGATTGATCAGGACGCCGATCGATGGATCAATGCTGGGTGCGAGGTCGATCTGGAACGACGAGCACTCGATCACATGCACACGGCCGGCCTGGGGTGGCGCGAGCGACAGGATCGCCGTGCCAATATTGCCGCCGAGTTGGGCGTCGAGGCCGGCCTGGGTGCATATGTGGGCGATCAGCGCCGTCGTGGTCGATTTGCCGTTGGTGCCTGTCACGGCTACGAAAGGGGCGTTCGGCGTATGGGCACGCCGTTCGCGGCAGAACAGCTCGACGTCGCCAATCACCTCGACTGCCATGGCATAGGCAAGCCCGACCGACCAATGCGGCACCGGATGGCTCAACGGAACGCCGGGCGCGAGCACGAGCGCCGCAATCCTGTTCCAGTCGAATTCGCGCAGATCCGCGACCGGGATGCCCGTGCTCGCCGCGTGGGCGATGCGGCCGGGGTTGTCGTCCCAGCCGACCACATCTGCCCCGCCGGCGAACAGCGCGCTCGCGGCGACCAGTCCCGAACTGCCGAGCCCGAATACGGCGACCTTCTTTCCTGCGAAAGTAGTGACGGGGATCATTGCGGCGTCCCGGGTCTATCGCGCTCGGTAACTGGTAGGATGGGTTGAGCGCAGCGAAACCCATCAGCTGTGCGCCGCGTGGATGCCCCGATGGGTTTCGCTACGCTCAACCCATCCTACGCGCGTTTGATTGTTGAAACAGCCCTCGCGTTACCGCAGTTTCAAGGTCGACAATCCGGCGAGGGCAAGCACCACAGAGATGATCCAGAAGCGGATCACAATCTGCGGCTCGGTCCAGCCGAGTTGTTCGAAATGATGATGGATGGGCGCCATCCGGAACACGCGTTTGCCAGTCAGTTTGAACGACACCACCTGGACGATCACCGAGACAGCCTCGAGCACGAACAGTCCACCGATGATGCCGAGCACGATCTCATGCTTGGTAATGACTGCGACGGTACCAAGCAGGCCGCCAAGCGCGAGCGAGCCGGTGTCGCCCATGAAAATGGAAGCGGGCGGGCAGTTGAACCACAGGAAGCCGAGGCCCGCGCCCAATATGGCGCCACATAGGACGGCAAGTTCGCCAGCGCCCGACACGAAATTGACCTGCAGATATTCGGCGAAAACCGCATTACCGATCGCCCAGGATATCGCCCCGAAACTGCCGGCCGCGATCATAACCGGCCCGATGGCAAGGCCGTCCAGTCCGTCCGTCAGGTTCACGGCATTGCCAGCGCCCACCACGATGAAAGCGGCGAACACGACGAAGAACCAGCTTAAATCAAGCAGCATATCCTTGAAGAAGGGGAATGCCAGCGAGGTCGCCATCGCTCCGCGGCCGAGCACCGTAATCACGTAGCACGCCGCACCCGCAATGATGAACTCGATCAGCAGGCGGGTCCACCCGGAAAAGCCCGCATGGGTCTGCTTAGTGACCTTGAGATAGTCGTCATAAAAACCGATCGAGCCGAAGCCGAGCGTCACCCCGAGCACGACCCAGACGTACGGATTGGCGGGATTCGCCCACAACACCGTCGAAACGGCGAGACCCGACAGAATCATCAGCCCACCCATTGTGGGGGTTCCCTTTTTTGAGAGGAGGTGTGACTGCGGACCGTCGGGTCTGATCGGCTGGCCCTTGCCCTGCTTCAATCGCAACCGGTTGATGATGGCGGGGCCGAACAGGAACACGAAAACGCCGGCCGTAACCATTGCGCCGCCGGTGCGTGTCG
The DNA here is from genome assembly GCA_035311445.1 of Xanthobacteraceae bacterium. Taxonomy (GTDB): domain Bacteria; phylum Pseudomonadota; class Alphaproteobacteria; order Rhizobiales; family Xanthobacteraceae; genus JAJPKK01. The sequence goes on from DATGCX010000135.1 coordinate 17,682, forward strand.
TGATGTACCGGAAGACGTTGAGCACCGAGATAGTATCGGAAAAATTGGACAGCCAATAGAACATGCGGTCAGCCTTGCGCTTGCGCCGGTTCGGGCACCGTGGTGACGGAATGGCGCCGCACCAGCGCCTTGACGATTGATCCGATGCGGGAGCCAGCCGATGCCTTGACCATGACGGCATCGCCAGCGCGAACCGCCGCCATCACCAGCGGCTCGAGTTCAGCCGCGGTTTTTGCGTAGCCGCCGCGGCGCACCGGCGGAAGCGCCCCCCACAGCGCTGCCATCATGGGGCCGGCGCAATAGACGAGATCGATGCCATCGTGGCGGATCGGCTCCACGAGATCGCGGTGCAGGTCTTCGCTCGTGGGGCCCAGTTCCAGCATGTCTGCGAGCACCGCGATGCGCCGCCCGCCGGGCCCGAGCGGCGCCTGGCCCAGGAGGGCGAGCGCCGCCCGCATGGATGTCGGATTGGCATTATAGCTTTCATCGATGACAAGCGCCGGCCCCTCGGGCAATTCGAGCGTCAAACGGGTACCGCGACCCGCCGCGGGCGCCTGCTGCGTCAATGCGAGCGCCGCGCGTGCGAGATCGGCGCCCACAAGGCTTGCAGCTGCCAGCACAGCGAGCGAGTTCATGACTAGGTGCCGGCCCGGGGCGCCAATCTTGTAGGTGACGGGTACGCCGAGAATCCTGGCCTCGACGGTCGAGCAATCGTGCTGCAGGGCGTATTTGAGAAGGCGCGCCGCTGCGCCGTGGTGCTCACCAAAGCCGACGATATTTTTCACACCCGCTTCTTCGGCGCGCTTTCGTAGTCGCACGAAATGCGGATTGTCGCGGTTGATGACGGCGGTGCCGTCGGGTTCCAGTCCAACGAAGATTTCCGCCTTGGCGTCCGCAATCGCAGCGACCGAGGCAAAAAATTCAAGGTGCACGGGTTCGACTGCCGTGATAATTGCCACATGAGGACGCACCATGCGCACCAGCGGCCTAATTTCGCCCGCATGGTTCATGCCGATCTCAAAAACCCCGTAACGCGCCGTTTCAGCCATTCGGGCGAGCGACAGCGGCACGCCCCAATGATTATTGAACGACGCCACCGAAGCATGCGTTTCTCCGCTCGAGGCGAGGGCCAGCGCCAGCGCCTCCTTGGTCGAGGTCTTCCCGACCGACCCGGTTACCGCCACGATCTTTGCAGGCGAGCGTCGGCGCGCGGCACGCGCGAAATCGCCCAGAGCCTGAAGTACATCGTCAACCAGGATGAGCGGCGCATCGTTGCCAAAGTCCTCGCGACGGTTCCGCCCTACCACGGCGACTGCAGCGCCTTGGCCAAGCGCGGAAGCAACAAAGTCATGGCCGTCATGGGTGTCGCCCTTAATGGCGAAAAAGGCCTCCCCGGCCATAACGGTCCGGCTGTCGATCGAAATGCCGGTGACGACCTGCGGCAGCGGTCCGGCACGCTCCCCGCCGGTCGCGGCCACGATCGCGTCGATCGTCCATAGCGGGGCCGTCACGAGTGCCTCCCTGCCGCAAGTGCGGCCCCGACCACCTCATGATCGCTGAATGGCACGATCGTCTTCCCGATGATTTGACCCGTTTCGTGGCCTTTGCCGGCAATCAACAGCGCGTCGCCTGGTTCGAGATCGGCTATAGCGCTATGAATAGCCTCATTGCGGTCGCCGATCTCGGCGGCGCCGGGCGCCCCAACCAGAATCGCCGCTCGGATCGCGCCGGGATCTTCCGTGCGCGGATTATCGTCGGTGACAATGACGCGGTCGGCCTTCTCGGCGGCGACCGCCCCCATCAGCGGCCGTTTGCCGGCATCGCGGTCGCCGCCGGCACCGAACACCACCACGAGCTTCCGGTTCACATAGGGGCGCAGAGCTTCAAGTGCTTTGGCGAGTGCGTCGGGCTTGTGCGCGTAATCAACGAAGATCGGCGCGCCCGATTTATGGCCGACCAGCTCGAGCCGACCCTTTGCACCGACCAGCTCAGCGAGGGCAGCGAAAACTGCAGCGGGTTCGCCGCCGCCAGCAATCGCCTGGCCGGCCGCTACCAGTGCGTTTTCCACCTGAAAGGCGCCGACCAACGGTAGCCGCACCCGATGACTCATGCCAGCATGCTCAAGCGCCAACACTTGTGAAAATCCATCGATAAGGCAGGAGACGAGGCGGATATCCCGTGCTTTGCGCCCCACCTCCATGATGCGCAACCCGCGCTCGCCTGCTGCATCCACCACTTCTGTGGCAAAGGCGTGGTCAACCGCGATCACGGCGGTGCCGTCTGCGGCCACCAGATGCCGGAACAGAATCAGCTTGGCCCGGAGATAAGCTTCGAGCGTGCCGTGATAATCGAGGTGGTCGCGGCTAATGTTGGTGAAGCTCGCAATACTGACGTGCAAACCGTCAAGACGATGCTGATCAAGCCCATGCGAGGACGCCTCGAGTGCCAGATGGGTAATCCCCTCGCCAGCAATGCGATCGATGACGTGATGGAGCTCGATCGGATCGGGCGTCGTCAGTGCGCCGTACACCTCGCCGCTCGGCGTGACCACCCCGACGGTTCCGATGCTGGCGGCCGCAAATCCGAGCGCCGTCCATATCTGGCGCGTGAAGGCCACGACTGAAGTCTTGCCGCTGGTACCGGTGACCGCCGCGATGGTCGCAGGCTGGCGCGGATAGAACTTTGCTGCGGCCAGCGCCAGTGCCCGACGCACATTTGGTACGTTCACCAGGGCGACGTAGTCCGGCAGAAGCGTGGACGGCACGCGTTCCACCATGACCGCGGCGGCGCCCGCGGCAATTGCCTGCTGCAGATAGATCAGCCCGTCAGTGTTGGTGCCCGGCACGGCGGCGAACAGGAATCCCGGTTTTATGGCACGGCTGTCCGCCGAAATCCCGCTCACTGGGAGTGCCCGGAAGCGCGCGTCAAAGCGGGCCTCGCCGGTCAAAAGGTCGCACAGCATCATTGGCGTCGCGAAACTCCGAATCGGGCGGAGCGGCCGCCCCGGAGCCGGTTTATACCAATCGAGGTTCGTCGCAACCTGCCTGCACCGTCAGGACGGGCTGCTGCCCGTCTCTGGTGGGCGCCCCTACGCGCCGGCGGCTTTGTCTTAAGGTACGAACCGGTGGCTTTGTCTTAAGGTACGAATATGACGGTGGTGGTTCCCGTTTGTCGCGCAGATATGCGTTATCGTGTTTCCTTCATAGAAGCGAGGATCAGGTGTTCCGCTGACGGCAGGTCGAAGCGGGGGTCGAGGCCGAGCAGCGGTGCAATTCGGGTGATCACCTTTGCGGTGACCGGCGCCGCGTTCCATCCTGACGTAGCGAAACCATGGGTTTCGGCTATCGGCTTCGGCTCGTCCAGCATGATCAGCACGAGAAAGCGCGGCTCGTCAGCGGGCAGCACCGCCATGAAATCAGTCATCAGCCGATTTTTGGAATAATGGCCGTTGATGACCTTTTCGGCCGTCCCGGTCTTGCCGCCTACGTAGAAGCCTTTCACATCAGCCTTGGTGGCGGTGCCTTTTTCGGCATTGAGCCGCATCAGATAACGCATGGCGGCGCTGGTCTCCGGCTTGACGACTCGCTTGGCGATCGCGCGCGCTTCCGCTTGGCTGCGCTTGAGGAAGGTCGGTGGGATCAGGTACCCGCCATTGACGATCGCGGCGACGCCCATGACGGATTGCAGCGGCGCCACCGACAGACCGTGTCCGAACGCAATGGTGACGGTGTTGAGCTCGCCCCAATGCTTGGGCACGATGGGCTCAGCGCTTTCCGGCAACTCGGTGCGTAACCGGTCGAGTTGCCCGACCTTGCTTAAGAACGCCTTGTGGTTTTCGACGCCCTGGCCCAACGCGATCTTGGCGGCGCCGACGTTAGAAGAATAGGTGAAGATTTCCGGCACCGTAAGCACGCGGTTCTGAGCGTGGTAGTCGCTGATATTGAAGTGCCCGTAACGCAGCGACCCGCGCGCGTCGAAACTCGAATTAAGCGTGACCTTGCCGGAGTCGAGTGCCATCGCGATGGTCAAGGCCTTGAAGGTCGACCCCATCTCGTAGACGCCGGTGGTGAGCCGGTTGATGCGGTTGGGCTCGAGCGCCTCGCGCGGATTGTTGGGATTGTAGTCCGGCACCGAAACCATCGACACGATCTCGCCGGTGCGCACGTCGAGTACAATGCCGGCCGCCGCATCGGCCCTGTACTTGCCACGCGCCGCGACGAGTTCATCGTGGAGCGCGTGCTGAACCCGCAAATCGACGCCAAGGCGAACCGGCTCCTGCTCGCGGTCGACACCGAAGCCGGCGCGGTGCAGATCGGCGAGCCCGCGGCTATCGATCCATTTCTCGATGCCGGCGATGCCCTGGTTATCGATATTGACGTGACCAATGACGTGCGAGAACTCGTTACCGTTCGGATAAACGCGCTTGTTCTCGGGCAGAAATCCGATGCCGGGAACGCCGAGGCGATGCACCTCCTGCTGCTGTACCGGCGTGATGTCCCGCTTGAGCCAGGCAAAGCCGCGCTTAGACCCGAGGCGATCGCGCACTTCGCGGCTGTCAAGGTCCGGCAACACGCCGGCCAAAAGCTCCGTAGCCTCGTCCGGATCGATGATGCGGCGCGGCTCGGCAAACAGCGAGGGGGTTTTGATATCGGTCGCGAGGATCTCGCCATTGCGATCGATGATATCGGGCCGCGCTGTCGCGACCGCATCACTCGAGCCGCCACGGCGCACCATATGGGTATCGGCCGTGGCGGCATAGAGCACGAGCCGAATCGCAATGATGGCGTAGACGAGGGCGAATCCGACGAGCGCGAGCCCGAGCCGCGCCTGTGCTTTGCGGGCACGATCGACGCCGCGCCCGTAAAGTAGCGATTGGATCATCCGGCGATGCCACCCAGGGGCGGACGTTGCCACGTCGGGCCTCCGTGTCATGGCGTCACCTCGCCGTGCGTGGTGTCGTCGGAAGGGGCCCAGCGGCGACACCCGTCGGGACCGCGGGCTCAAGGCCGTCGATGATGGTCGCTATGGCGTCTGACGACGGCGGTGCCGGCATCGGCGGCCGCTCCGGCAGACTATCGAACTGCTCGATCTGGGTGGGGTCGAGCATCTTGAGTGAGAGGTGGCGTTGAACCAGCGCCTCGATGCGCACCGGATTTTCAAGCTGCGCCCATTCGGCCCGTAGTGCCGCAATGGCATCCCGCTCGCGCTTGATCTCGGCGCCAAGCTTTGCGACCCGCTCCGCTTGTACCGCCGATTCGAATTTGATCCTGTAGACATAGACCGCCGCCGCAACAAGCGCAGCCACCACGATGAAATGGACGAAGCGCATCATGATCGGTCGCCTCGTAGCGCCTCTGCGAGCGACGGCAACCCCCTCGCCACCCTTCCCCGCATGCGGGCGAAGCTGGCGAGGGGGGCAGCCGGGGTGGATCGCGCCGGCGCGTTGGTGCGTTCGGCGGCACGCAATTTGGCAGCGCGCGCGCGCGGATTTTCAGTGACTTCCGCTACCGCCGGTGTGATCGGGCGGCGCGTCAGCACGCGAAAAGTCGCGGCTTCCTGAGTCTGTTCGGGCAGGTGGCGCGAGCCGCCTCCCGAACCGCTTCGCGCCGTCAGGAACATTTTGACAATCCGGTCCTCCAGTGAGTGAAACGAAACCACCACCAGTCGGCCGCCGGGCTTCAGAATGCGTTCGGCCGCTGCGAGACCTGCATCGAGTTCGTGGAGTTCCTCGTTCACGAACAGCCGCAGCGCCTGAAACGTCCGCGTTGCTGGATGAATATCGCCCGGCCGGCCACGCACTACGCGACTGACGATCTCGGCGAGCGCGCCGGTCGTGACGATCGGCCGCTCTCGCCGTGTCGCCACGATCGCCCGCGCGACTGCGCGAGAATGCCGCTCCTCGCCCAGGGTGAAAATGATGTCGGCGAGATCGCGCTCCGAAGCGGCGGCAACGACGGCGGCGGCGGACGGCCCATCGCTGCCCATCCGCATATCGAGTGGGCCGTCGTGGCGGAACGAGAAGCCTCGCTCTGGCGTATCAAGCTGCATGGACGAGACGCCGAGATCAAGCACGACGCCGTCCGCCGCCGTGATCCCGAGAGCGGACACAATATTGGCAAGCGCGGCGAACCGGCCTTCGACGAGCGTCAGGCGTCCGTCGGATGCGTCCGTGAGCGCTCCGCCCTCCGCAATCGCGCTGGTATCGCGATCGATGGCGATCACACGAGCATCGGCGCTACCGAGGATGGCGGCCGAATATCCGCCGGCTCCGAACGTGCCATCGATATAGATGCCGCCGTCACGGGGTGCAAGATACCGCACCGCCTCGCGCAGCACCACCGGGACGTGCCGGGCTCGCGCAGCGGATGACATTTGCGGCGAATCGGTGCTCGCGTTCATTTCGCTGCATTCCGCGCCAAGGCGACCTCGGTGAATGAGCCAGCCATAGGAGCGTGCCCTCGATCGTGACTCGATGGGGTTAATCCATGCTTCCACCGTCACCCGCGGGCTTGACTCGCGCGTCCATCTTCCCCTCCCTACCCCCAACAAGCGGTGGAAGGTAGGGAGGGGGATGGATTGCCGGGTCGACACTTGCGATGACTTTAGCCGAATGTCAGCTGAACGACCTTTAACTGCAGCTAACTTCGATTGACTAGGGTCGCCCGTATGAGACGCCTTTGCCCATCCTAGGGGCTGCGGCGCCGTCCCAGCTGCTTCCCCCGAGCCAGCGCAGGGCGCGGCCAAAGTTACATAGAACGAAAGGTTAACGTCGGATATCATAGGACAATATGAGCATCAAACGCGGCCCCCGGTGGGCTGACGGGCGGCGTGAGAGAGATCAAGGTATTTAACAACGGTTAAACTTAAGGAAACGTTGCCATCGGTCGTCGCGGATTATTGCCACGCGGATCGCGCTGTTCACCGACATCCCGGCAAGTCAGGCGGCCTTTACGGCCTGCCTTGACCACGCAAGCCGCAGCCGAATCGGCCGTTACGTATTTTTTGGAGCTGGCGTTTGAGAGCACAACCTGTTGATGGCTGAGCGACGCTAGCTATGTCACCACAGCAAGTCAGACAAGGCCGATATTGCGGCCGAAATGAAAAAAGCCGAAGGACACTGGCTGTCAGCTTAACTTTTCACCCGCCCAATACTGCGTGTTGCGCGCCCTGCATTGCCGTAGGCGGCGGCTACGCAGGCGGATCGTCGCGGCCCTACCGCAACATTGCCGGCGTGATTGGTCTTTGCCCGCCCACTCTTCGACGTAATCCGCCAATCGATACCACTTCACGGCCATTTCTATTAGCTCACCACGCGCTTGCGCATCATCTGTAGCGGCAGCCAACTGCACGCATTCAGATGCGTACTCACGATAGGTTCTCGCTTTTGACGATGGTTCCAGAGCTGTCAAAGGGGCAACCCCTGCTGCAATCATTCGCTCAACAAATCTTGTCTAGAATTTGATCTCCGATGCAGTTGTCCGTCAAATGACTAATTCGACAGAAACTGTCATAGCCCGACAAAGCTGTCAGGAGCAAGGCTTGATTATTGCGCTACAATAGCAGCCCTCTACACACCGCATTAGAAATGTCGACAAGTGATCATTGGGAGTGCTGCTATCGTACTCGAAAAATCCACCTGGGCTCGGTGGCTTCGGACGCATGCACGTACAGCTCTGCATGTTGAATACGCCTCAACGTTGCCAATTTGCACTCGCCGCAATGTGCGATAGCCAGCCAACATTCCTGTTCATTGTCTGCCGCTCCCCCTGAAAAGTCCCACTTAAACATCGAATTGAAAATATTTTAATGTTTTTGCGCCATGATATCTCAGTTTGATACTTGCTATAACTTTCTCAGTATCATTTAGCAGCGGCGGCTCCAAGAATCGGCGGATTTGGCTAAAATTGATTTAGCTGCCAACGGCGAATGGACTATGCGACTCATTTTAAGCAGTAAATTTCTATATTGTATGGCTATTTTTAGGTCATAAGGCGATCCCTATCGCAGTGAGACTATTCTCATTCGGTCGGGCCGCCAACTCAGCGCCAAGCTCTATCCCATTATGGGCAAGCTGATATTTCCTGCATTGACAAAGATCACACGCGCGTAGCCTGCTCATTGCCGCTTCCGGTTAGGGAGGGCGGTTTCGTGCGCCGTCAGAGTTACCTGGCCTTGATGACTTCGATTTCGGCCGGGTGGCGCAGTAGGCCGGTGCGTTGCGGTGGCGCATTTGGAGGGCCTTCTTGGCCCATCAGTTGCGCTATACTGACGGCCCTCAGTGGCCATCCGCGAAAATCCAAAAGCATTTGTCACAGGTCACGGTAGGGGTAGGCTTGCGATGCGGACCGCACTTTTCGCCGATATTCATGCCAACCGTGAAGCCCTCGAAGCTTGTCTAAGTCACGCAAAAAACAACAGAATCGACCGTTATGTTTTCTTGGGCGACTATGTGGGATACGGCGCCGATCCAGTTTTTGCGATCGAAACCGTGATGAACTACGTGGAGCGTGGCGCCATTGCGCTCCTCGGCAATCATGATGCCGCAGCGCTCGAACCTGATCCGCGCATGAACGATGTGGCTTTTGCCGCGATGGAATGGACCCGCAGGCGGCTTGGCCCTGCCCACTTGGCATTCGTCAAAGGACTGCCGCTCACCTACGAGGAGGGCGGCCGGCTCTATGTGCACGCCAACACCTACGCACCCGGCGGTTGGGAATATGTAACGGGCCTCTACGCGGCCTCCAGATGCATGATGGCGACTTCCGCGCAGGCTATTTTCTGCGGCCATACGCACGTGCCGATGTTGTTCCACATGTCCCTGACCGGCAAGGTCGCAAGCTTCGAACCAGTCGATCGCGTCGATATTCCGTTGATGGCCCGACGCCGCTGGCTCGCCGTCATCGGCTCGGTCGGTCAGCCGCGTGACCACAACCCTGCCGCCTCCTATGCTATTCTCGACGCGGCACACGGCATCCTCACCTACATTCGCGTGCCTTATGACGTTGCCGCCGCGGCTCGCAAGATCCGCGACGCCGGATTGCCCGTCGCGCTGAGCTATCGCCTCGCCGAAGGCCATTGAACGCGAGGCGAGTCACGGATATGGCGCCGCACGATCTGAAGCGAGGCCAAGTGATCGACGGGTTCCGGCTCGAGGGCGCCCTCGATCCGGGCGGCATGGCCAATTTCTGGCGCGTCACGGGCACGAAGGCTGGGGCGCCAACCGCTCCGGCGGAATTCCCGATGGTGATGAAAGTACCCTTGCTGCGGCGCGGCGAGGACCCGATCACGATCGTTGGGTTTGAGGTCGAACAGATGATCCTGGCGCGATTATCAGGCCCTCACGCACCGCGCTTCGTTGCCGCCGGCGACTTCGAGCAGCCCTACATCGTGATGGAATTCATCTCGGGGCGATCCCTGAAGGGCTTGCTGGACAAGACCCCTCTGCCGCCTGACGACATCGCGAGGATCGGCGCCAAAGTCGCGTTCGCGCTGCATGACATTCACCGACAGCACGTCATCCATCTCGACCTCAAGCCCTCGAACATCCTCTTGCGCGATGGCGGCGAGGCGGTACTGATCGACTTCGGCCTGTCGCGTCACGACCAGCTGCCGGACCTGATCGCCGAGGAGTTCGAGGGGGCCGTCGGCACCGGGCCTTACATCGCGCCCGAGCAGGTGCTCGGCGATCGCAGCGATCCCCGCAGCGACATTTTTTCGCTCGGCGTGATCTTGTATTTCCTTGCGACCGGCGAACGGCCGCTCGGCGAGCCGCAGCGCGAGGCGGAATGGCGGCGCCGGTTGTGGCGCGATCCGCAGCCACCGCGATGGTGGAATAAGAAGATTCCGTTCTGGCTTCAGGAGATCATCCTGCGCTGCCTCGAAATCGATCCAGCCGAGCGCTACGCGAGCGCCGCCCAGCTTGCATTCGACCTGCGACACCCGGCCGAGGTCTCGCTGACGCAGCGCGCGGAGCGGCGGACGCGCGACGGTGTGGGGACGGTCGCGATGCGCTGGCTTCGCGCCCGCAAGACATTGCCAAGGCGCTGCAACAGCGTAGCCGGACAGTTGTCGGGTGCCCCGATCATCATGGCAGCTGTCGACCTTTCGCCCCAAGCCGAGCCGTTGGCCGATGCGCTCGCGGTTGCGGTCGGCCGCCTGTTGGCGACCGAACCGGACGCACGGGTGACCTGCGTCAATGTGCTGAAGATGGCGCGGCTTGCTCTCGATCCGTTGGAGGATGCACACGGGCGCAATCCGCACCTGCAGCGGCTGATCGAATTGAAACATTGGGCGCGGCGCCTCGCGGTGGCGCAGGATCGCGTCACCTACCACGTGTTCGAAGCGACTGACACGGCAGGCGCCATCGTCGAATACGCGCGCAATATACAGATCGATCACATCGTTATCGGGGCACGGGGCAGTTCCACGTTGCGGCGCTATCTCGGCAGCGTGTCGGCTCAAGTCGTGGCGGAGGCGCCGTGCACCGTAACGGTGGTGCGCCTCTCACATCAGGGCAATCGACCCGAGGCGGTCTTACCAACAACATGAGCTCGGCTTGTCGGCGCCGGTTTTTTATGGTGTGGAGATCGGTGTCGCGAGAACATGTCTCTTTCGACTGTTCCTTGGTTCGAGACTATCAACCGCGTTGGTCCGATGCAGAAATTTGCTCCTGATTCCGGTCTAGTCCGGCACGTTAGGGCTTCGCCCAACCATGACGAGCGGATGCTTCCGGTCGACATCCTGCTGCTCCACTATACCGGCATGGCGAGCACCGTGGAGGCCATCGAGCGCCTGTGCGATCCCGATGCGAGGGTGTCGTCGCATTATGTGGTTGAAGAAAACGGAAACGTCCTTCAGCTCGTGCCGGAACCACGCCGCGCCTGGCACGCCGGCCTGTCGTCGTGGGACGGCGAGAGTGATACGAATTCGCGCAGCATCGGGATCGAGATCGCCAATCCGGGCCACAGCTATGATTATCCGGATTTTCCGGAAGCGCAGATCGCCGCCGTCATTGCGCTGTGCCGGGATATCGTGGAGCGCCTTTGCATTCGCGCCGAGCGCGTGTTGGCGCATTCCGACGTGGCGCCGCAACGCAAGCTCGACCCTGGCGAAAAATTCCCTTGGGCACGGCTGCACCGTGCCGGCGTCGGAGCCTGGGTCACGCCTTCACCGATCCGACCAGGCGCCGGGCTTGCATCCGGCGACAACAGCCCTGAGGTCGCCGAACTGCAGGCTGCCCTCCGACGCTATGGCTATGGGATTGAGCCCACCGGCGTGTATGATGATCTGACCGAGGCGGTGGTCACGGCCTTTCAACGCCATTTTCGTCCGGACTGCATCGACGGCCGCGCCGACCGATCGACGATAGAAACGCTGCAGGCGCTGCTGGCCGCCGGTGACCGAGTGCGTTGACGATTGCCGGCTCCGGCGTCGGTTCGGGGTCAGGTCTTCGCCGATCCGGCCCGGTGCCGGGCCTGCACCGAGCAACGGCGGCCCCGGGGTCGCGACTTGATGGATCACGATCAATGCGGGTTTGTATACGCTGGTGGCGTGTCACACCGGCGGACGTTCTACGAGTTCGAACGGGCGGATTCGTGCTCCTCCGCTCCCAGCGTCTCCTCGGTTTCCAGCGTCGCCTGCACAAAGGCAAGCGAGGCGGTGTTGACGATCACGTCTTCGTTTGAGGGCTGCTTGAATTTGACGAGAGGCAGCAGAACTTCAACGACTTCGCAGTTGTCGTAGTCGGCGAGTATGCCGCCTTCCTCGCCCTCTTCCCACATTCGGATCGTATAGCTCTTTCCGACTTCGAACATCTCTTTTCCCTAATTTTCATTCGGTGAGGCACCGAAACGTGTGCCCTGGGCGCGGCACGCAACGAGAATCGAAAGCCGCAATAGCGGAGGCCGCAGGACACGGCAATAGCCAATTGCCAGCAGGCGGGGCCGGCGCCATATGCGCTCACGCGCGTTCCTCGATCACGCTTGCGCGCACATCGTCCTCGATCAGCCGCCAGGTGCGATCTACATATGCCACGAATTCCGGAGCGCGTTTGATGGCGAGCGCACGTGGGCGCGGCAAGGCAATCTCGATCTCTTCCTGGATGCGGCCGGGTCGCCGTGCCAACACCAGCACCCGGTCTGACAGGAACACGGCCTCGTCGATCTGGTGGGTAACGAACAGAACAGTCTTTCGACCCTCCTCCCAAATACGCAGCAACTCGGTCTGCATGATTTCACGGGTCTGGGCGTCGAGCGCCGAGAACGGCTCGTCCATCAGGAGGATATCCGGATCGATCGCGAGTGCGCGTGCGAGATTGACGCGCTGGCGCATGCCGCCGGACAGTTGGCGCGGAAAATAGTTCTCGAAGCCTTCGAGGCCGACAAGGCGCAACAGACCACGGATGCGATCTTTCACAGCGGCGCCGGTGCGGCCCGCAATTTCGGGACCGATGACGGCGTTGTCGAACACGGTGCGCCACGGCAGCAGATTGTCGCTCTGGAACACGAAGCCGCGGTCGGGGCCGGGCGCTTGCACGGCGCGACCGTCGAGTAGCACTGCGCCGGTGCTTGCCGGTTCAAGCCCCGCCACGATGCGCAGCAGCGTGGTCTTGCCGCAACCGCTCGGACCGACCAGAGAGATGAATGCGCCACGCTCGATCGCGATATCGATTTCGCGCAACACTTCGAGGCCATCGAAGCGCTTGCTCAATCCGGTGAGGGAAAGTTTTGCCATGTTCAATCCCGCGTCCACGGGACCAGTACGCGTTCGAGCCAGGTAAAGCCCGCCGTCATGACGATGCCGGCAACCGCCAGGATGATTACCCCGGCAAACAGCTCCGGCATGTTGAAGGCATCGGCCGATTGGCTGATAAGCCGACCAAGGCCCGCGCGAGATCCGAACAGCTCGGCAACCACCACCCCGATGAGACCCCGCCCGATGCCGAGCTTGAGGCCGGCAAGGATGAACGGCACCGCCGATGGCAGCGACAGCTTGAAGAAGATCTGTCGCGGCGTCGCGCCAAAGCTGCGCAACATCTCGATCAGCCGCGCACTGGTCGTGCGCAGGCCCGCCTCAGTGTTGATGGTAACCGGGAACAGCACCAGGAAAATCACAACCAGCACCTTCGACCAAATGCCGATGCCGAGCCAGAGTATGAACAACGGCGCGAGTGCTATGGTGGGCGTTGCATAGAGCCCCGCAATCCACGGCTGCAGAATCTTCTTGCCCAGTTCGCTGCTCGCCATCGCAAAACCGATCACGATCCCGAGCAGGCTTGCAATCACATATCCGATGGCAAATTCGGCCGCGCTGATTGCGATATGCGGCCACAGCTGGCCAGTGACTGCGAGGTTATAAATGGCAGCAAAAATCTGCGTTGGGGCGGCCAGGAACAACGCGTTGGCGACCACCACGCGGCTCAGGAATTCCCAGAGGGCTAGCCCTGCTAAGATCGAGAGCAACCCCGCACAGTACCGTCCCACCGGGCGCGCAGGCTTTTGGGCCCGCGGCCGTTGGACCGCTCCGGTTTCGCCCAAGGAGCTGTTTTCAATCGTCGCCATCGATTTCAAAGGGTTCAATCCGACACCGCCGTCACTCCTGGCAATAGCAGGCGATTGACATCCAAGCCGCGAGGCAGATCGCCGAGCTCTTCGAGTGCCGCCATGAGGGCTTTGAGCCGCGCAATCGAGACCCGGCCAGTCGGCTCAAAAAACTCCCCCCTGCGATAGAAATCATAGGCCTTCTCGACCTCGTCCGCCTTGAGACCGCTGGCCTTCACCATCATGGCGACTGCTTCCTGGCGATTGCGATCATCCTCGAACCAGGTGACGGCCTTGGCGTGGGCATCGAGCAGGCGCCGCAGGAGCACCTTGTGGCCGTTCGCCCAGGGGACGCTGACCACGGTGCCGGAAAAAGGCAATTCGGGCGCGAAGTCGGCTGTGAGACCCAATTCGTTGAATCCGTTCGCCACCGCCTGGAAACTGGACGGCGGCAGCAGAATAGCGGCATCGACCGCGCCCGACTGCAGTGCCGCGGCACGCGCCACGGTCGCACCCGCGAACACCATGTCAAAGTCGCCGGGCTTGATGCCGCTCGGCGCCAGCATGCGCTCCACATAGATGCGGGTGATGTCCTTGGGGCCGCCGAGCGAGATGACCTTGCCCTTGAGGTCGCGCAAGCTCTTGATCTGCGGTTTTGCCACCAGCGCATAGGGCGGCGACTGGGATTCGAAGCGAACAATCGCGATCGGTGCGCCCTTTTCGATGGCGCGGATCGGATCGACCAGGCCGGTCGATATGGTAATGTCCAGCGAGCCCGCGGTGAGCTGCTGAATGACGGCGGCGCTCGACGGCACGAAGACGAGATCGATCTTGATGTCCTGTTCAGCAAAGAGGCCTTTGTTGATGCCGATGAAGACCGGCCACAGGTTCGCCGAAGCCGAGCCGACCGTGCCGACGATCACGGTATCGGCTGCACCGGCGACGGGCATGACCGCAAAGGCCGAGGCGAATGCCAGTCCGCGCACTATAAGTCCAAACAATCCGGACGTTTGCATGATGCCCTCCATTCGCGCAGCGCGCCTCGACGGCAGCCACGGTATATAACGGCAGCCGCGGGTAAATGGCCGCGCCATTTTGTTCCCCTCCCCCGCTTGCGGGGGAGGGTTGGGGAGGGGGCTCTTGCAGCGAGTCTACGCCGTGGAGTTGGCCCCCTCCCTAGCCCTCCCCCGCAAGCGGGGGAGGGGAACTTTGGCGCGTACGGTCGCGTAAATCGAGGTGTTAATCTTCGCCATAAAGCCTAATCGCTCAACTGCGTCAGTCCCGGCATGAACAGACTATCGACCGGCATGGCGCGGGGAATATCACCAAGCTCTTGCAGGGCTTCCAGCACCTTGCCAAGCCTCGCACGGGAAATCGCGCCGGTCGTTTCAAAGAAATGTCCGTCGTGGAGGAAGTCGTAGCTCCTCTCGACATCCTCGGGCTTGAGGCTGCTCACGGCGAGCATGATGTCGACGGCTTCGCGACGGTTTGCCGGGTCCTCCAGCCAAAGGATCGCCTTCGAATAGGTGGCCAGATAGGTTTGCGCCGTCTTCATGTTGCGGCTGGCCCAGGTGCGATTGACCGACACGCCAGAAAACGGCAGGTCCACCGTTTCGGCGGTCATGCCGAGATTGCGGTAGCCAGCCGCTTCGGCGTGGAAATTATAGGGCGTGGTCAGGAGCGCGGCATCGGCCGCTCCGGATTGCAGGGCTGCCATCCGGGCCGAGGTGGCGCCGGCGAAGATCAGGTCGACATCGCGCGGCGCGACGCCGCCTGCGCCCAGCATGCGCTCGAAGAAAATCCGCGTTATGTCCCTTGGCCCGCCGACCGATACGGTCTTGCCCTTGAGGTCGGCCATGGATTTGATCGCCGGTTGGGCAAGCAGTGCATAGGGCGGTTTCTGGGTCTCGATGCGGATGAGCGCAACCGGCGCGCCCTTCTCGACGGCGCGGATCGGATCCACGAGACCGCTGCCGACGCTGACATTGATGGAATTGGCGGCAAGCTGCTGGATCACGCTCGCATTCGATTGCGCGAAGACAAGGTTTATCTTGATATCCGCCGCCTGGAAGAAGCCCTTGCTGATGCCGATGTGGATCGGCCACAGATTGGTCGAGCCGGACGATACGCCTCCCGCAATGATGGTTTCGGCCGCGTTTGCGGGTCGCGCGAGCAGGAGCGATGCGGCGAGGGACAATGCGATGGTGGCGCCAACTCGGATGCCGGACCTGTTCCGAGGCAATGGAGCGAGTGCCCCCCCTTCCACTCGTTGCCAATGCCGTAGGATGTAGCCACCCTCCCCTGGAGGGGGAGGGCCGGACTGCCGAAGGCAGTCCGGGGTGGGGTGCCCTCCGCCCTGGCCCTTCCGCGCATGAGGGCGACAGCCGATTTCGATTTGGGAGGACTTGCGCCAGGCCATCACGCGTCTCCGCGATGTGCCGCCGCGGCGGGCGACAGATAGAACTCCGCGATTTCGGCGCCGGTGGTGCGCCAGACGCCCTCATGGCGACAGATGTATTCGAGCGCGGCGTCGAGTGCACCGATGCGATGGGGCACCCCGCTGATGTAAGGGTGGAGCGCGATCGGAAGCACGCGGCCGCAGTCGGCACCCTCGCGATACAGCACGTCGAAGGTGCGGCAGATCAGGTCGCGGAACTCGGGAGGCGACACGTACATGCGTTCATAGGCGGGCTTGTCGTTGGTCTGCTGCGGGTAAGGCACCGAGACCAGACGGCGGTCATCATCGAGATGCATGATGTAGGGCTGGTCGTCATTGCACCAGTCGCACACATATTGGCAGCCTTCGGCAGCCAGGAGGTCGAGAGACTCCCAGGTTTCCTGCAAGCCTGAACTGAGCCAGCCCTTCGGCCGTTTCCCGGCGGCACGTTCGATGGTCGTAAAGGTGCGTTTTATGATGTGGGCTTCCTCGCCGGGTGGCGCCTCATTCAGGCGGCGCGTGTTGCTTTCATTATGGCCCATCCATTCCCATTTGCGCTTGTTGCCTTCCTCGAGGATGACCGGGTGGTGGTCGCACAGCGAGCTGTTGAGTGCGACGGAGCCGCGGATGCCGTAACGGTCCAACACCTCCATCAAGCGCCATACGCCGACGCGGTTGCCGTAGTCGCGCTCCGACCACATCACGACGTCGGGGATTTTGCCTGCTCCTCCGTAGCCGCCGGGTCGCTCTTCGAGCGAGAAATATTCGATATTGGGGATGACCCAAAGCGCGAGCCTGGCGCCATTCGGCCACGCGAGTTTGGGGCGGCGAATGATGGGAGAGTACGGAAACGGCCCGTATGAACGCGGCTTCATATCGGCTCACCTTAAGCGGAAACGGAATCCAAAGGACCGTTGATTTCCCCGACTTCGTCACGACATTCTGCCATCAGAGGTCTTCGAAATCGCTTGCCATCGACTCTTCTCCCACATCCACGCCGGATGTATGTTACGCCCATGACAGCAGGCTTTTTGTACAACCTGGCGGGATGGCTGACCATTGCGTCGGCATTGGCGGTTGTTTGGTATTTTTGGACACGCTTCGGACTCTGGGCGAAATTCAAGAAAGATTTTCAGGATGCCCTCGACGAGGGGCGAGGGCCACCTGAATCACCTGCTTGACGACGCCAGATGGTCTTGACGCGGCCCCCATCGCACCCCATCCCTAGTTGATCAGTCGGCCGGACGGCCGCTCCGGCATTTCTCCATACCCCCTTAAAAGGGGATCGGGACGCCGGGGAGGAAAGTCCGGGCTCCATGGACATACGGTGCCGGATAACGTCCGGCGGGGGTGACCCCAGGGACAGTGCCACAGAGAACAGACCGCCGCGGCACCCCTCCCCCGCACCTCCTCGAATTCGGGGAAGGGGAGATGGGCCGCGGTAAGGGTGAAACGGTGCGGTAAGAGCGCACCGCGTTTGCGGCAACGCAAGCGGCACGGCAAACCCCACCGGGAGCAAAACCGAATAGGGGCGGCATGGAGGCTGCTCTCGCGCAAGCGGGCGGCGCTCCAGGATGGATGTCCGAATCCTGCCGTCCGGGTAGGTTGCTCGAAGCGCCGGGCAACCGGCGTTCCAGAGGAATGGCCGTCACGCATCAGGCTCGGGCCTGACGCCATACAGAACCCGGCTTACAGGCCGGCTGATATGTGAGGGAGGCCCGGCGCGGAACGCGCCGGGCCTCCGCCAGTTTCGCGGTCATCATTCAGGGCGCCGCCGAAGGTGGCAAGTCCGGAAACGGACCCGTCAAAACACCCCGAGGTGCAAACGCAAATCGACCGGGTTGTCGCGTAGCTCCGCAGCCGGTGCCGCTACTGCAACCTGGCCGCTGTTCAAGATCACGATGTCGTCGGCGATTTCGAAGACGAGTTTCGGGTTCTGCTCCACCAGCACGATCGACAGACCGCTCTCCTTGAGTTGGCGGACGGTCGCCATCACTTCGGCGACGATCTGCGGGGCAAGCCCTTCGGACGGTTCGTCCATCAACAGTACGCGCGGATTGGCCATGAGCGCACGGCCGATCGCCAACATCTGCTGTTCGCCGCCGGACAGATGCACCGCCAACTGCTTGCGGCGCTCGCCAAGCCGGGGAAACATGGCAAACACAGTCTCCGCTGTCCAATCGGGCCGTCGGCTCGACATAGCGTCGGGGCGGTCCGAAGCACTGCCGCGTCGCGCCGCCACCATGAGGTTTTCCCGCACCGTAAGGCTCTTGAAGACACGGCGGCCCTGCGGCACCAGCGCCACGCCACGCGCCGCGATGTCTTCTGGGGCGAGCCGCGTCACCGCCGCGCCAAACAACTCGACCGCACCGCCGCGCGGCGGCAATAAGCCCACCGCAACATTCATGCAGGTCGACTTGCCGGCACCGTTGCGGCCCAGCAGGCCAAGCAGGCGGCCCTCGCCCAGCCCTAAGGACACCCGCTGGAGCACGTGGCTGTCGCCATAGAAGGCATCCACGTCGCAAAGCCGCAGCACGTCATTCGCCAAGATAGACCTCCCGGGTGCGGGGGTCGGCGACCACTTCGGCGCGGCTGCCTTCGACGATCACCTCGCCGAAATGCAAAAGCGTGATGCGGTCGGCCATATCCAGCGCCACGTCCATGTCGTGCTCTATCATCACGATCGTCACGTCACGGGGGATTGCTGCCAACAATCGTCGCACGTCGCGGCGCTCGTCGATCGACAGGCCGGCGAAAGGCTCGTCCAGCAACAGCACCTTCGGGTTCTGCGCCAACGCCATGGCGATCTCGACGCGGCGGCGCTCGCCGTAGGAGGTCTCGGTGATCGGCCGGTCGGCAATATGCCTCAATCCAACGCGGGCAAGAGCTTCGTCGGCGCGAGTCATGAGGTGGTGCTGACGTTCGAGGGCTATCAGCGGATTCCATCGCAGCCTGGACAGGCCGAGCAGCGCCAGCACGACATTGCGCAGGATTGTGTCGCGTGGAAACAACGTGATGATCTGGTACGTGCGGGCCATGCCGAGATGAGTACGACGCCGGCATGCGATGCGGGTGATGTCGCGCCCGAACAGCGCGATTGTGCCGGTATCTGGCGCGAGTTCACCGGTAATCAGGTTGAACAGCGTGGTCTTGCCGGCGCCGTTGGGACCGATGATGAGACGCCGCTCGCCGGGCTCGACTGCGAGATTGACGCCGCTGGTGACGCGCAGTCCGCCGAATGATTTCGTCAGTCCGGTAACGGCCAGCGCTGTCATGGCGGCCCTCCGGAAAGGGTTTTGCGCGCGCGCTGGCGCGCGCGCCAGCGCCGCCGCACGAACCCCCAAATCCGTACCGAGCCGGGCACCAATCCCTCGGGCATGAAGCTGATAATGGCAACGAAAATGACGCCGAGCACCAGGTTCCAGCGCACCACATAGGCGCTCACTACGTATTTGGTGACGACCACAATGGCGGCACCGGCGATCGGTCCCAGCAAGGTCGCGGTGCCGCCGGAGATCACCATGAGCAGCACTTCCGCGGAGGCCTGCAGCGCCGACACCTGCGGACTGATGAACCGGTTGTTGTACAGATAAAGCAGGCCCGCTATCGCACACCAAAAGCCGGAAAACAGAAACGCCAGGAAGCGGATCAGCCAGACGTTGTAGCCGAGCGCCGTCATGCGGCGCGGCTGATCGCGGGTTCCGCGCAGGCTGGCGCCAAATGGCGAACTTACGAACGCCGCCATGGTGGCGAGCGCGAGCAGGAGAACCAGGAGCGTCGCGTAGTAGAACGATGATGCGTCTACAAGACTGATGCCGAACGGCGCCGGTCGCGTTGATATGCTGACGCCATTGTCGCCATTGGTCAGGTCCGCCCAGCGATACGCGATGCCCCACAATATCTGGCCGAGCGCGAGCGTGATCATCAGGAAGCCGATCCCTGTCGAGCGCAGCGCCAGCACCGCAAACAACGCGGAGGTCAGAAGCGTTACCAGGACGGCAGCGATGTCGGCAACCGCGTGTCCGTAACCCGCTTGCAGCATCAGACCGGCCGTATAAGCGGAGATTGCGAACAGACCGGCATGGCCGAGCGACACGAGGCCGCCATAGCCGACCAGCACATTGAGCGCGAGCGCAAATACCGCGAACAGCAGAATCTGGCTCGCCACATCGATGTAATATGAATTGCCGACCCAGAACGGTACCGTCACGAGTCCGAAGAGCGCCATCGCGGGGGCGGCGCGGCGCACCCATGCAGCGGTCATACGCCGCCCTTGCCGAACAGGCCCTGTGGCCGCAGCACCAGGACGAGCACCATCGGGAGAAACAGGATCACGTAGGCGAGATCCGGAAAGCGCGCCTGGCCGAAATTGTAGAGGAACCCGATCAGAAAACTGCCGACCAGGGCACCGAGCAGGCTGCCGGTCCCACCGAGAATCACGACAATGAGGGCGAGCGGCAGCATGTCGGCATCAAGTCCCGGATAGACTGAAAGAATCGGAGCGCCGACCACGCCCGCAAATGCCGCGAGCGCGGCGCCGAGCGCAAAAATCAGGGTGAACAGCCGTGACACCCTGATCCCGACCACGCGGGCGATCGGAGCATCGTCGACCCCGGCCCGGATCATGGCGCCAAGCCGCGTCCAATCAACCATCAGCCACAATGCCACCGCGATGGCAACCGCGATCACCACCACGGCGAGCCGGTAGAGTGGGAAGATCATGCCCCCGGTGCGCACGACGCCCCGCAACTCGGCCGGCGCCAGCGGCTGCCAGGGATCGCCGGTCCAGATCATCAGGCAAAGGTCGGAGATGATGAAGGAGAGCCCGAGCGTGAGCAGCACCTGGGCGAGTTCCTGGCCAGCCAGGCGCCGCAACAAAAGCCGTTCCACACCGCCCCCGATAACCGCCATGGCGATGGCGCTTGCCAGCGCTGCGACCCAGAAGTTGGCGCCGACAGCGAGCAGCGTCACCCCGAAATAGGCGCCCAGCATGAAGAACGAGCCGTGCATCAGGTTTGGGATTCGCATCAGCCCGAAGATCAGGGAAAATCCGGCGGACAGGAGGAACAGCAGCCCCCCAAAGGCGATACTGTTCACGGCCAGGGTCAGCCAGAGGGTCATACGCGATCACCTTCGCTCGGCGTCGTCGCCGGGCTTGTCCCGGCGACCCCGAACTTTGAGCACAGAGCCATACTAATCGCGGTGGCCGGGACAAGCCCGCCACTACCCGGAACACGCTCATCATTCAAGCAGTTACAGAGTGGGATTTTCCGCCGACCAGATGTTCAATTGCGCCCCGGATCACTCCAAATACCGAGCCGGCGGATAGTCGCGCGAGTAGACCGGTTTGGCCAAGAATTCCTTTTCATCGTAGGTCCAGAACTGACTGACATTCGGGTAACGCTTGATGACCGTGTTGACCAGCTGTCCGTTCTTGCGCTCGCATTTGCGGATGAAGACATCGCCCACGATGTTGCCGAGGTGGTCGAACTTGACGGGTCCGCGCGGCGTGTCGGTGAGCGACACCTGGTGCAGCGCTTCAGCCAGGGCCTTGCGGTCGTCGGACTTGGCGCCAAGTTTGGCAATCGCCGCCTCGACGCATTGGCCGGCGATGTACATGCCGGCTGCGTAACCGCCGGGTAGTACCTTGTAGTCCTTCTCCAGCGCAGCAACGAGGCGTTTGTTGCTCGGCGAATCGAAATCTGCCGAATACCAGTGAGCGGAGACCACACCGATCGCTTCGTCGCCGAGGCTGCGCAACAATGCATCGTCCATTGCGGTCCATCCCGCCAGCAGCGGGATTTTTCCCGCCAAGCCGAGATCCGCGTAGGAGCGCATGAACTTCACCGGGTTCGACCCGGCAAAGCCGTTGAAGACGCAATCCACGTTTCCAATCTGGGCGATATAAGGCGCATAGTCCGGCGTGACCAAAGGCGGCCACAGTTTCTTGACGACCTTGCCGCCACCGTCTTCGAACACGCGCTGGAATCCAGACATCTGCTCGTATCCGAACGCGAAATCCTCCGAAATGGTGGCCGCGCGCTTGTATTTCAGCTCCTTGACGGCGTAGTCGGCGATCGCGTGGCAGCACTGCGCGGAGGTTGAGGACGGCCGGATGATGAAGGGATTTGCCTTGCGCTGGGTGACGTCTTCGGCTGCCGCGAGACTGATCAGCGGCGTTGCGTTTTCGCGTACATAGTCGGTGATCGCCAGCAGCTCAAATGCCGCCAGCGGGCCTAGGATGGCGTTGACTTTGTCGCGCTCGATGAGTTCCTGCGCCTTGGTCTTGGCGCCCGCCGGATTGCCGCCGGTATCGGCAGAGATGAACTCGATCTTGCGAGCGGCGAGCGTATTGCCCTTCTCCTTGAGAAGGGCAGTAATCCCCTGCTCCATCTGAATGCCACCCTGCGCAAGCGGTCCGGTCTTGACTGTCAGAAGGCCAATCTTGAAGGGGGCCGCCTGGGCGACTGCAGGCGCAAAGTTGAACGAAGCCGTTACGGCGGCAGCGCCGGCCGCGAACTCGCGGCGGCTGAGCTTACGAGCCATTGGAAAAACCTCCCTCTGCGTTGAAATTTCGCCGCCCCCCGATCGCAGCGGCTTTCATGGATTTCTGTCATGCCATCATCGACCATCGGGTTTGCCGGTGTAAAGCCCGCTATTGCCGCAGTCGGCGGTGTCGCGGTGCACCGGTTTAGCTGCGTTTGAGGCCAGAGTCGCGCACCACCAAGCCCCAGCGCGCGATTTCGATCTCGAACAGCCTGGTCAGTTCGTCCGGCGTAATCGATTTGAATTCGATCGCATCCTGGGCGAAACGCAAACGCACCTCGGGCCGTTCCATGACCCTGTAAACCTCGCGATTGAGCCGCTCGACGATCTCCCGGGGCATGTGCGCGGGACCCGACAGCGCAAACCAGGTACTGGCGACGATGTCGAACCCCTGCTCCCTGAATGTGGGGACATCGGGAAAATCCGGCTGCCGCGTCGCCGTGGAGACCGCGATCGCGCGCAGCGTGCCGGCCTGTACCTGGCCGATCACCGAACTCCACGCATAGGATGCGAGCGGCACATGCCCGGCGATGATGTCCGGCAGTGCAGCAGTGTTGTATGGAATGTGGCTCATTCGCACGCCCGCTTGCTGCATGGCAACTTCGGCGACGAGGTGCCCGAGTGTGCCGATGCCGGACGAAGCGTAGCCCGGGAGCGTACCTTGTCGCGCTTTGGCCATGACACCCTCGACATTCTGCAGATCACTGTCGCGCGTCACCACCCAGCCTATTGGTGGTCCACCGAAATACGCGATGTGCGTGAAGTCGCGCAGCGAATCGAAGCCTGGATTAGGGCTGAGAGCCGGTGCGATCGCCTGGGAGGCGAGCGAGGAGATCAATAGCGTATAGCCGTCCGGCTCGGCTCGTGCCACCTGGGCGGAGCCCACGATGCCGCCGCCGCCGCCGCGGTTTTCGACCACCACCGGCTGTTTGAGCTGCGCCGGCAGATAATCGGCCAGTACGCGGGCAAATTTGTCCGCAGCGCCGGCAGGTCCGAATGGCGCCACGATATGGATGGGCCTTGTCGGCCAGTCGGCACCGCGCGCCTGGAACGCAATAAACATGAGCAACGCAATGAGGGGCGAGCCACGCCGGAGCGTTGCCTCAACGCACGATCTCATCCTTCCCTCCAGCTTCTCTCCAGGGTCCGGTGTCCTTGCGCGCCAGACGCTAATCCGATGCCGGTCGCATGCCGCCGCCGTGTCGTCGACGCATACCCCACTATACATCCCTCAATTATACGTCCCCCAATCTGGAGCCGGCGAGACATTTGCGCGTCGGGAATGTGACTGATGCTGAGTACAGCGGGTGCAGGCGAACGCTTTCCGGTGAAATTTGACGCGGTGCCTGACCTCCTCCCGCAACGCGGAGAGGGGGCGGCCAACTCCATGGCGCGATGGTTGGACCTCATAGAAAACGCGCTCCGAAAAGCCGCCGTTCATCTGATCCGACAGATTTCGGACTCCTGAGCGATGCCAGGCTGGAGCACCTTCGCGGCTGCTATATCGATCCGCGGGTCCCACGGGTGGCGGACGAAGGTGAGCCAAGTTCATCGGCACACGTTCCGAGTTACTTCATTTGTGCCCCATGGACCGCTATGTTTCGCCGCCTTCAGAATTCGTCGTGGACCTCCTGAACCGAATCGATGGAGACGATCTTGCCCGCCATGTCCGGAAAGCGTGCCTTTCTCAAGCTACTCAAACAAGAAGGCGTTGAGATGATGTTCGGCAATCCGGGCACCACCGAACTGCCGCTGATGGACGCCTTCGCGGTCGAGAACGAGATCAAATACATTCTCGGCTTGCAGGAGGCAGCCCTGATGTCGATGGCGGACGGCTATGCCCAGGCCTCCGGCAAGCTCGCTGTACTCAATTTTCACGTGGCGCCCGGTCTCGGCAATGCCATGGGAATGCTCTACGACGCCCAGAAAGCGGCATCGCCGATTCTCGTCACGGCCGGCCAGCAGGACATGGAATATCTGGCGACCGAGCCGATCCTTTCGGCCGATCTGCCGACCCTGGCGCGGCCTTTCGTCAAATGGGCCGCGGAGGTCCACCGGCTTGCTGATCTGTCCCGTCTCGTGCACCGCGCCGTCAAGACCGCATTGGCTCCACCTACTGGGCCGGTGTTCCTCGCGTTGCCCGGCGACATCCTCAAGGCGGAGGGCGAAGTCGATCTGATGGCCCCCACGCGCATCGCGCCGCGGATGCGCGGCGATGCGTCCGAAATCGCAAAGGCGGCCGCCATCCTTGCCGAGGCAAAGCGGCCCATCATCATGGCGGGCGATGCGGTGGCGCAGAGCCATGCGCTCGCGGAATTGGTTGAGCTGGCGGAACTCATCGGAGCGCCGGTCTATGCCGAGTTCGTGCCGAACACGGCATCTTTCCCGGCCTCCCATCCGCTGTTTCGCGGCAATGTGATCCGGCTCCAGACAGCGGTACGCAAAGTACTCGATGAGTACGACGTGCTGATCTCGGCCGGCGCTGATCTCTTCACCCTGTCGCTGCCCTCCAACGTCGATCCGATGCCGCCCGGGATGCCGATCATTCATCTCGACACCGACCCGTGGGAGATCGGCAAGAACTATCCGGCCAAAGCCGCGATCCTGGGCGACCCGAAGAGTACGTTGCCGGAGCTGTCCGCGATGGTACGGGAGCGTATGACCAGCGCCGCCCGGGGCGAGGCGCGCGCCCGCCTGCAGACCGCAAGCGAGGCCTCGCTCGCCGATAGGGAGGCGCTCCGGGCCAAGGCCCGCGCACTCGCAAAGACGACGCCCGTCCAGCCGCTGGCGCTCCTCCACGCGATCGGAGACATGCTCCCCAACGATGCGGTTGTAATCGAAGAAGCGCTGTCGTCGGCGCCCGGCATCCGCCAGCTCATCCGCAGCGACGACCCGCAGAGTTATTTCGGCCTGCGCGGCGGCGGCATCGGCTGGGGGCTGCCGGCCGCGATTGGTATCAAACTGGCCCTGCCGCATCGGCCGGTGGTCGCGCTGATCGGCGACGGCAGCGCCATGTATACCATCCAGGCGCTGTGGACGGCAGCGCATTACCGCATCCCGGTCGTGTTCGTGATTCTCAACAACACGTCCTACCGCATCCTCAAACAGCGCCTTCATGCGCTCCGTGGACACGCCGAGCAGGTGGACACCTATGTGGGGATGGAACTGGTGGACCCGACGATCGACTTCATCGGCCTGTCACGTTCGCTCGGTGTCGCCGCCGAGCGCGCCAAGACGGTGCACGACGCGACCGACCTGATCGGCAAGGCTCTCAACGACAATGTGGCGATGCTGATCGATGTGGAACTCGATCGCGCGTTCAAGCCGATATGAAGAGTAAACAGCACTTCGGCCGTATCCAAGAAATTTGGGTTCGTCGGGCGCGTGGCTCCGTCGCACGGGGTCATCACGTTCGGCTGATATTGCGCAAGCCGACATTTTGCGAAACATATCGTGCATCTCCGTGTTGCTTACATGCCCCTTGCGGGCCGTACTGCTTCGGGAGAAGTCAACATGAAAAAGCCCCTTGTGACGATCGGCGTTGCGATAATCTTTGGTGCCCTGTTCGCTGTACCAGCGACATTCGGGGCAAGCAGGGGCGATCGCTTGCTGCAATCCCTCGATTCCGACCATGACGGGACCGTTGATATCAATGAAGCGAAGACAGCGGGATCGGCACTGTTTGACCGTCTCGACCGTGACCACGACGGTACGCTCGACGGACGCGAACTGAAGCGCCATCTGAGTGCCAGGGAACTAGCGACTGAGGATAGCGACCATGACGGCACGTTGACGAAGGATGAGTATCTCGCGAGCGTCGAAAAACGCTTCAAAGCCGCTGACGTGGACAGCGATGGGACACTGGACGCCAAGGAACTGAGCTCTCGGCTCGGGCGGGCGCTGCAGCGACTGGTGAAATAGTTCGAACTCAGAGATCGCTTATTAGCGCTGGTCGGCTGCCATCAGGTGGTGTCATCCGATATCGATCGGCGAGATGATATTGCCGACCAATAAAGAGCTCATGTTTAAGAATGCCGCGCACGTTTCGGTCGCGCGGACGGTGCGGAATGAGTTGGGCGACCGGCTTGCCATCTTTTGTGATGATGATGGCAGCACCGGCGCGAGCGACCTCATCGATCAAGGCGAGGCACTTGGCTTTGAAATGGGAAGCTTTGATGTGACGCGTCATAGCAGAGCGACCATGCTTAGAGCTGCGACTACAGCCAATAACTCGCGTAGGGAGTCAAGACCACCATCCCGTCGTTCCTCCGGCGAGTCGCGCAGCAGATCAGTCGCTCAAACCGCGAGCATCCGCTCGACCGCCCGCCGGGCGCCCGCGGCCACCGCCGGTTCAATCGTCACCTCGTGCGTGAGCTTCTCCAGCGCCCGCCGAATTTTCGGCAGCGTGATCTGCTTCATGTGCGGACACAGGTTGCACGGCCGCACGAACTCGATGTCGGGGTGATCGACCGCGACATTGTCACTCATGGAGCACTCCGTCACCATGACGACACGCGCCGGCTTCCGGGCCGCCACAAAATCGATCATGGCGGCGGTCGATCCGGCAAAATCCGCTTCGGCGATGACCTCCGGCGGGCATTCCGGATGGGCGAGCACAGTCACACCGGGGTGCTGCTCGCGGAGCGAGCGTATTTCGGCGGCGGTGAAGCGTTCATGAACCTCGCAGCGTCCGGCCCAGGAGATGATTTCGACTCCGGTCTCGGCAGCGACATTCTGCGCGAGGTATTCGTCGGGCAGCATGATCACCCGATCGACTCCAAGCGATTCAACGATCTTCTTAGCGTTGCTGGAGGTACAGCAGATATCCGACTCGGCTTTCACGGCGGCTGACGTATTGACGTAGGTTACGATTGGAACGCCAGGATGCCGCTGGCGCAGCAGCCGCACATCGCCGGGCGTGATCGAGGACGCGAGCGAGCAGCCGGCGGCGGTATCCGGAATCAGCACGGTCTTGGCCGGATTGAGCAGTTTCGCCGTCTCGGCCATGAAGTGTACCCCAGCCATGACGATGACATCGGCATCCACACGCATCGCCTGACGCGCCAGCGCCAGGCTGTCCCCGACAATGTCTGCGACGCAGTGGAAAATCTCCGGCGTCTGGTAGTTATGCGCAAGAATGACGGCGTTACGGGCGCGCTTGAGGGCGAGAATGGCGTTGATGTCGCGGGCGAAGAACGGCCATTCGATCGGCGGAATGACCGTCCTGACGCGTCCATAGAGCGTATCGGCCGTAATATCAGGCATGGCAGTCTCGGTAAGCATGGTGCACCTTTATGCTCACTTAGAGCATTACTAGTTACGATTTGACCACCCGCTCAATCCCATTGGCTTATGCTAATTGTGAGCAAAACGCGGCAATGTCAAGCTGGCTGTGTGTGGCTTTGGGGCGCTCAGACCATTTGCCAATAACGGTAGGCCAATAACGGTAAGCTGTTTAACGTTAGTCGATCGCTTCAGCGGCGTCTCCCACATCGCCTGCTGTAGGGGCGACCCTTGTGGTCGCCCTGTTGCCGCGTGCGACGAACAGGGCGATCACAAGGGTCGCCCCTACATCGTCCTTCCCGTCAGCGCGAGTCCCGGCCACCTAAGCCTTCTTTGCGGAGGGCCCGCGAGAACAGCGGGCATGAAGAAGGAAGAGGTTGATTCAATGAAGAGGTTGATTCAATCATGTATAGGGAACTGCTCTAAGCCGGGCGGGACAGCGGAAGTTTAGTCCCGACAACAGCCCGCTCGAGCAGCACGTCGCGCCGGAACCGGAACAGCTTGGCGGGCCGACCGCCTGTCTGCGTCGAAATGTCTCCGCTATCTTCGACCAGTCCCTGCTGGTCGATCAACCTGCGGAAATTCTGTTTGTGCAATCGCTGTCCGGCGAGCGCCTCGACCGTGCGCTGCAGCTCAAGCAATGTGAATTTCGCCGGCATCAGCTCGAATACCACGGGACGGTATTTGATTTTGGCTCGAAGCCGCGCGATGCCGGTCGCCAGAATGCGGCGATGGTCATGCTTCATCGGCGCGCCAGGCAATGGATCGGCGTGCCCACGCCGCTTCGCCTCAGGCAGCAGGCCGGCTTCGTAGAGAAGCTCGTAACGCTGCAACGTCAGCTCATCGTTCCAGGAGCGGCCGGAGAGGCCGAAGGCGATCTCGACGCGGTTTCTACGCTCGCGTCGTGTCGCGCTATCGTCTGCATCGTTCGCCCATGCGCGCAGGCGTGGTGCGATGACTCGCGCGATAACTGCGGGCGGACCGGAGCGCCAATCCTCCCACGGCAAGAAGCGGTACCAGGTCTGCCAGCGCGAATCGCGTGCTCCTGATGCGTGCCCCTCCCGCGTGAGCCCGAGATAACTGATCGAAACCAAACGCTCGCCGGCGCCATCATAGGCGCGATCGCGGTCCGCAAAGGTGTAGAGCTGCTCGATGTAGCCGAGCGGATGATGGGTCTGGCGCTCGACCCAGGATCGCAGGCCGATCTGGAGCGTACGATGCGCAGATTTGAATGGGCCCGTGGGTAGCGCTTGGCAGTCCTGAATCGTAAGGACGCGCGGCTCCTGCGCGGTCACTGCGACGATCACCGCGGTCAGTTCGACCGGGACGGCGTTGTGATCAGCTTTACCCTTCACCGCGTCATCGTCCTGCTCAGTTCCGGCTGCGGCAGGTAGGCGCCGACGGCGCGCAGCGTGATGACCAGTTGCTCGGTGTCAAGATCGCACGCCGGCTGGCCGGTGTGGATCGATTGCACGGCCGCCGTCGCGGCGGCTTGGCCCATCATGTAGGCGGCCGATTGCGCGCGGATCGAGCCGTGCACCTTGGTATCGCTCGAATGGCAACGGCCTGCGACCCACAGATTGACCCAGCCCCTCGGCACCAGGATGCCGTAGGGCACGCCGAGGCAATCGCCCTCGCCGAGCCCGTGGAACCCCTCGAAGTCGTGGAGGAAGCGCTGATATTCCTTCTCCGAAGTGTCGGTCGGGTGCACGTCGGTCGGCCGGTTGTAGACCGCGATCTGATCCGGGAACTGACGGGCACGCATGAAGTCCTCGATGGTCAGCTCGAATTCGCCAACGATCCGCCGGCTGTCGCGCACCCCCATCACGGGTGCCGTGGTGACGAGTTCCAGTTCCTCGCAGCCCGGCACGTATTTGCGGAAGAACTCAAGATATTCCACCGCCAGGCGGCGTCCGGCCACCATGCCGTCGGACAATGAGCGGTTCGACAGCCCGTTGAGATTGAAGATGTGGCCACCGTTGAGCTGGGCCGCATGTTTGCCGATCTTGTTCATGCCGGGCATGAATTTGTCCGGCTGGGAAAAGTGGCCGTCGGCGATCGCCCGATGGAGCTGTTTCTTGGAGAACGCCTTCACCTTGTCGATGCCGCGCCAGTCATCGCCGTAGGCAGGATCGTCCCAGTTCATGCCGGCAAACAGCGAACACAGGGTGCTTGGAGCGACCGCTTCGATATCGCGCAGGATGACCTTGCATTCGGCGCCGGCGAGGTCCGACAGCGCGGCGTCTCCGGTGGCATCGATGAAAGTCCTGGCGCGGATGAAGCGATAGCCCTCCACATTGCTGATGACGGCGCCGTCGATGCGCCGGTCCTTCGCTTCGGTATCGATGACGCGGGTAAAGAAGCGCACCTCAACGCCCGCATCCTGCGCCAATTCGTCGAGCAGCCGCTTGAGCGCTTCTGGCTGGAACGGCACCCAACGATTGAGCTGGCTGTGCAGGAATTCCGGGACCACATGCGGCCCCAAAAATCCGCGTTGGTGCATGGAGAGCACCAGTTCGCACATGAAACCGCCGACCAGCATGCGCTTGCCGTCGGAGATCGGGCCGAAAGTTGAGACCAAGCCCGAGGTCCCCATCCCGCCGAGACAGCCGGTCGCCTCAACGAGCAACACGTTGGCGCCGAGGCGGGCCGCACAGATGGCGGCAGCGCTGCCGGCCGGCCCGCCGCCTGCAACCAAGACGTCGAACCCCTCCTCGACCGGAATGTCGCGCGTGAGCCGGTACGTCTGCATCGGCAACTCTTATTGCGGTTCGATTCCCGCGTCTGCCGTAATCTTGCGGTAACGCGCCAGGCTTTCCTTGATGACCCTCGCGAATTCTTCTGGCGTGCTGATGAGCACTTCGAAGCCGTTGTCCTCCAGGGTCTTGCGAGTCTTGGGCGACGAGATAGCGGCGACCAGTTCGGCATTCATGCGGGTCACCAGCGTGGGCGGCATTCCTGGCGGCCCTAGAAAACCGACCCAGGACTGCGGCATGGCATAGCCGGGTAAGCCCTCTCCAATGGTCGGAATGTCTGGCCGGCTGGGCGAGCGCTTGGCTTCGACCATGCCGATGGCCTTCACGGCGCCGCTATCAATGAAGGGAATGGCGGTTGAAAGCGTCGCGAACAGGATCGGAATTTGCCCGGCCAACAGGTCCGTCATCGCCGGACTCCCGCCCCGATAAGGCACGTGGACCATGTCGATGCCGGCCTGGAGCTTGAGAAACTCTCCGGCGATGTGGTGGACGGTGTTTGCTCCGGAGCTTCCGAACGCGAGCTTGCCTGGATGGGCTTTCACATAGGCGATCAATTCCGTGATGTTGTTCACGGGAAGCGATTTGTTCACCACAAGGCACATAGGCAGTTCGACCGCGAGTGTTAGCGGCGTCAGACTGCCGACGAGGTCGGCCGGGAAATTCTTTGCCAGCACCGGCGCTACGTTAAGCGCCGCCGCCGTGCCGAGCAGGAGCGTGGTGCCGTCCGGCTCCGCACGCGCGACCGTAACGGCCGCCAAGGTGCCGCCGCCCCCCGGTCGGTTGTCGATGATCACCGGCAGTTTGGTGGCGGCCGTGAACGCATCCCCAACCGCATGGCCGATCACGTCGGCGGCGCCGCCGGCGGCCAGCGGGGTTACGATCTTGATCGGTCGCGCAGGCCAGTCCTGCGCGAATGCGACAGGAGGTCCAATGAAAAACCAGAAGAGCAAAGCAGCGGCGACGGCTCCGCCAGTCGCATTTGAAAATAGCTTCATGCGCCTGCCTCGTGCCGCTCCGATGTTGCGTTCCGGCCAGCATACCGAATTTTGCGTGTCAGACACACTGAGCCTTGCGACGCCGTTGCGCCTTGCGGAAATTGATTATCCGGTCCATCCGGGCCAATATCTGACGCGGCCGCCGGATGACTGGCGAAAGGAGACAGGGATGGACATCCGCAAGATCACCGACGAGCTTTCAGTCGCGCCGCAGATTCGCGCGGATGACGTTTCCGCGATCGCGGCGGCGGGCTTTCGTGCCGTGATCTGCAATCGTCCCGACGGCGAAGCCTCCGACCAGCCGTGTTGCCAAGACATCGAAGCCGCCGTGAAAGCGTCCGGGCTTGCATGGCGCATGCAGCCCGTGCGCTCGGGTGGCGTCACGCAGGCCGATGCCGATGCGTTCGGCGAACTGATGGCGGAACTGCCCAAGCCGGTGCTCGCCTATTGCCGATCGGGAACACGCTGCGCCACTCTGTGGTGCTTGTGCGAGACCGGCAAACGGCCGCTCTCGGACATTCTGGATCGCGCGCGGGCGGCCGGTTACGATATGGCCGCCGTGATGCGGCGCGCGATGGGGTCGGGCGTGTGAGCCTTTCCGATCTGCCGGCGGTATTTTCCGGTTCATTGGTCGGTCTCATTTTGGGCGTAATTGGCGGAGGCGGATCGATTCTCGCCGTGCCGTTGCTGGTTTATGTGGTCGGGGTGAAATCGCCCCATGTCGCCATTGGAACCAGCGCCATTGCGGTCGCGCTGAGCGCCTTCGTCAATCTCATCGATCATGCCCGACGCCACCATGTGTGCTGGTCCGTCGCGATGCTGTTCGCGATCTTCGGCGTGGCCGGCGCAGCGGTCGGCTCGACGCTTGGCAAGCATACCGATGGCCAAAAGCTTCTGATGCTTTTCGGTATTCTCATGATCGCGGTTGCCGCGTCCATGGCGCTGCGAAGTGAAGGCGGCAGCAAACCGCAGGTGCAGCTGGATCGCCGCAACGCGCCTTGGGTCGCTGGTATCGGCTTCGCGGTCGGTGCGCTGTCCGGATTTTTCGGGATCGGCGGAGGATTCCTGGTGGTGCCCGGGCTTGTCGCCGCCACCTCGATGACGATGATCGTCGCGATCGGCTCGTCTCTCGTCTCGGTGACGGCGTTCGGCCTCACCACCGCGGCGAATTACGCGCTTTCCGACCTGATCGATTGGCGGCTGGTCCTGCTTTTCGTTGGGGGCGGCGTCGTGGGCGGGCTTTTGGGCGGTCAGCTTGCGACGACTCTGGCAGAGAAGAAGAGGGCGCTGTCCATCGTCTTCGCGGTGGTGGTCGCCACGGTCGGGGTTTATGTCGTGGTGCGGGGGATGATGAATTTGATGGGGTGATTGTAGATGGGGGGATTAAGGTTTGCGCAGTCCGCTCGTGCCACTGGGCGGGTTACGCTTTCGGCTAACCGGCCCATCTCGTCACGAGACCTGTCCCCCATCACTCCTTCACATTGCGCACTTCCGTATTCATTCGCACATCCTTGCGGCGGCGCCTGGCCAGTTGCTTGCCGGTAGTAAAATAGTCGCCCTCGGTGGCGCGCGCAGCTGCGGCGTCGAGGTCCGCTGACCATTCGCCGAGCGAATAGCCGTACCACGGCGGCTCCGGCTTGAGCTTAGGCAGCCCCAGTTCCTCCCAGATCTTCTTGGCGTTTTCCATGTACTCCCGCCTTGGCAGGGAGATCGGCGGAAAATCCTCCTTGAGGGTCGCATCGATCAGCACTGAGGCGTCCTCGCCATTGTTGCGCTTGCTGCGGGGGCCGTGGCCCTGGTCGCGATGGGGCAGCACATGCATGTCGAGTGTCGGATTCGCCCGGTACGACATCGCCCACAGGATCGCGTCGGCATTTTCCGGGTCGATGTCGTCGTTGACTGCGATCACGTACTTGCCCGCAGCGCGATGCAGGATAGCGGCGCCGTAGAGGGCGCGCCACAGCTCGGTCGGCTGGATGTCGCGCTCGACCACAAGCACGATCACCTTGCGGATGTTGGTCAGCGGCTCGTGCAGGGAGACGCGCCGGATGCCCTTGATGCCTAGCGTGTTGCGCAGGAAATTGAGAAACAGCGGCTCCATCCCGATGCGCTTGATCAAGCTCGATTCGCTCGGCGTCACCTGGGAGATGATCGAGGTCAGGATGGCGTCGCGTCGCCGCGTGATGCAGGTC
This sequence comes from Xanthobacteraceae bacterium, assembly GCA_035311445.1. Taxonomy (GTDB): domain Bacteria; phylum Pseudomonadota; class Alphaproteobacteria; order Rhizobiales; family Xanthobacteraceae; genus JAJPKK01. Next base: position 51,429 of record DATGCX010000135.1, read on the forward strand.
ACATCCATATAGGCGTTGAATTCCTGCAGATTGACGTGGCCGTGCGATTCTCCGAACGGCGCCTCTGGCTCGAGATATTCGGTGTCGATGAGGCCCTCGACGACGATCTCTGCCTCCGCCGGCACCAGGAGATCGACCGTCTTGGCCTTGGCCACATTGATGGGTGATCCGACCAGGGCGCCGGCGACGTAAAGCTCATCGACGGTCTCGGGCAGCTTCTGTACCGACGCGAAGGTGACACATGGTGGCGCGCCGAGCACGACGGCGCAGGGCAGCTTCTTGAAACCGCGCTGACGCAGCTTCTCCCAGTGATTGTAGATGCCGGGGCGCAGCTCGAGCGAAGGATTCATGCCTAGCCGGCGCGGCGCCTTCGCTTGGCCGCGGTAGTTGCCGAGATTCTGGATGCCGGTGTCGGGATCCTTGGTGATGTATTGCGACAGCGTCGCATAGGGGGCGATGTCCCAGCCGGGGGTAGAGATCGGCAGCGGAACGCCGTCGAGACCGGCGCCCGGCTTATCGAGTGCCTTTCCTTGGATGACGATCTCGTGGCATGGCGCGTTCTCGACGACGCGCGGCGCGATCGGATTCTGCGCCGCCTTGACCCAGCACTCGTCGATCTCCTCAAGCCGGCAGCCGATGCCGATGCGATAGATCTCGCGGTTGGACGCCAGCACCCCGACCGCGACCGGGATGTCGTATTTGCGATTCTTGCTGTCGACCACGTTGGTGAACAGAAACGCCTTGCGATCCTTCTCCTCGATGCCGCCGCGGAATTGCCAGCGCACCAGCGGATGCATCTCGGTATCTTTATTGATGGGCCGATCGACGGTGACGAGCAGGCCGGCCTCGTCGAGCGCCCGGATGTGATCGTGCAGGTCCGGATAGCTGCGCGGCGGCGCGGGGGCGATGGAGATCGACGCCGGTTTGCGTTTGGGCTTGGTGGGGGCATCCATAGCGAAAAATTCCTGTCCTGTTTGGCCGTGCCTGCGTAGGGTGGGCAAAGGCGCATTGTCGCGTGGGCGCGACACTTGCGCAGCTTCTCATGTGCCTTTGCCCACGCTGTCGGATCTCCTCGTTCAACCGCGTGGGCAAAGTCGGCAGTAGTAGCCCGGATTGAGCGCAGCGAAATCCGGGATCGCCGTATCAATATGGCAACGCCGCTCCCGGGTTTCGCTTGCGCTCAACCGGGCTACTTGTTGACCCGCATCAGCGCCGCCTCGCGGATCGAAGGGTCCGTCACGGCGGCGGGATCGAATTTTGCCGCCATGCGCCCATCCTCCGCCAGGAGATCGCGCAGCCAGCGCAATTTATCGAGATCGATTTCCATAGCCGGTGATGCTGCGCGCTGCTCAACCACCTCCCGGTAACTCGCCTCCGGAACCGGATCGCCAGGCGGGAGGCCGGCAATTCGCCGCGTCAATGCGACCACCTTGTCGCGATGCGCGAAGGCAAATCCGTAAGCCTTCATTTCTGCCGTGACGAAGGAAACCAGCTGCGTGCGCTTCGAGCGGATGAGGTCGCCGCGCGTGATGATGCATTGGCGCATGAATTGCGGCAGTGTTTCGCTCGCGACCGCGAGCGTCTTCAATTTGAGCTCCGGGCGCGCCGCGAAATCGCTCGTTGCGATCGCGGCGTCGATGGTCTTTGCTATCAAAGCGCGAACCCGCTCCGGATCACTGCCAGCCGCGACGAAGCTCACATCGGAGGGCACAACACCGGCCTGCCTCAACATGGCCCGCGCAACAAGATCGGGAAGCGAACCCGGCGCCGAAATGCCGAATTTCTTCCCCTTGAGGTCAGCGATCGTGCCGATCCCGTCATGGGCGAAAAGCGAATAAGTGAGCCTCGGCCATGTGCAGCCGAGGATTTTCACCTCCGCCCCTTTGCTGCCGGCGATCAGTGGACTGATCGGACTGCCCTCGTAGCTGTCGAGTTCGCCGGCGATCAGCGCCTTCATCATCAGGGTGTCGTTCTGGAAGGCCTGCATTTTCAGGTCAAGCCCTTCGGGCTTTGCGAATCCGCCCTCCGCCGCCATGTAGATGAAGCCGGCATCGCCCTTCGGCACAAGAGTGCCGTGGCGCCAAAGGTCTTCGGCGTGAAGGGTTGTGGCGGACACGAACGCGAAGGCAACTGCTGCAAGGAGGTTGCCGGCGTTGACGACAAAGTTCGATGACCTCTCCCGTGTCATCGCTCGCGAAAGCGGGCGATCCAGTAATCTCCAGCGCCTCAACAGAAACGCTGGTCTCGGGGTTACTGGGTGCCCCGCCTTCGCGGGGCATGACAACAAATGTGCGTTCATGCGGACACCTTCATGCGGGCGACCCAATCTTCCCGCAAGCGGTCGCGCAGGACCTTACCGCGGTCGCTCTTGGGAAGATCAGGGACGATAAAAATCTGCTTCGGCATTTTTGCCGGCGGCAGGAAAGCCGCGCAATGCTCGTGTACGGAGTGTTCGGTGAGTGCGACGCCCGGCTTGGCGACAGCGTAGCATACCACCTCCTCTCCGTAGATCTGATCGGGCACGCCGACCGCCGCTGCGTCGAGAATTCCGGGGTGCTTCAGCAGGACCTCATCGATCTCGACCGGGGCGATGTTCACGCCGCCCCGGATGATCAGGTCCTTGGTGCGGCCGGTGAGGCGAATAAAGCCGTCCGGGTCCTCGATGCCGAGGTCACCGGTCTTGATACGCTTGGGGCGGATTCGTTCGATCGTTCCGTCATCCATCAGATAGCCGATCGCGGTGTGCGGGCCGCCCGCCGTTACCTCGCCCTCGACGCCGGGCGGGCAGGGATGGCCGTCCGCATCGACGATAGCGAATTCCTGGTGCAGCGCAGGGACGCCGACCGTGCCGACGCGGTTTTTATATGTGCGGTTGCCGCACACCCAGCCGGCCTCCGACATACCGTACATCTGCAAGAGCTTGATCCCGTACATTTGCTCAAACTGCAGCCACTGCTGCGCGGTGAGCGGTGCCGTCGAGCAACTCATCAGCCGCAAGGTCGGCAGGTCCTTCGCCCCCTCTTTGCCTTCCGCCGCCCGCAGGTAAGGGTAGGGAGGTGGGTTGTTCAGCAGCATGTTGAGAACGGTTGGCACACCGGCCGCAAAGGTGATGCCGTATTGCCGGATCCACCCAAAGAAACGGCTGCGGGAGAAGCGTTTGGCGATGTGCATCGTCAGTCCCTTCTGCAGGAACGGCATCAGGCTCAATACCTGCGCGGAGTTCCAGCCAAAGGACCGATATTCCAGCGTGCGATCATCCTCGGCGAGACCGAGAAATTCGAGGGTGGACAGGCCATTGAGCCAGTAGGCGCAGTGGTCATACACCACGATCTTGGGCCGGCTGGTGGTTCCCGAGGTGCAGAAGATGCAGGCGATGTCCTCCGGCGCGTTCCGCTCGGGCAGGTCGGCGGTGGCGTGCTGCGACAGGCGCGAGAACAGGTCGTCCTGCGGATCGCCGCCGCTGGTCGGCCACGCGCCAAACCGGATGCGCGGTGCCCGGCAGTGGCCAATCAGCGCATCGACTTCGACGTCCTTGTGCCAGAGGACCAGTACCGGATTCACCGCCAGGGCAAGGTCGGCCAGTACCTTTGCGTTGATTTCGATGTTGAGCGGGCACACGACCGCACCGAGACGCCAGATACCGAACCAGAGCAGCAGCTTTTCCAGATTTTCATCGGAGAGCAAAAGCACGCGGCTGCCCTTACGGACGCCGCGGCTCTTGAGCAGCGCCGCAATGTCGGTCGTGACCTGATCGAGCTGACTGAACGTGATCGCGGAAGCGGATTCCAGATCGACGATCGCGGTCTTCGCCGAATCGCGGTCGCGGTATTGCGCGAACAGCTCCGCGATTGGGCGGTACGGGATACCGGGAACATGATCACCGAATACGCTGTTCATGTCGATCTCATGTCGGCGTCGTAGCGTCTGCTGTTAACCTCTTCCCGCAAGGCGGGGAGGGGGCCTCTCCGCGAGTCTGTGCTTGTGGAATGCCCCTCTCCCCGCAAGCGGACGCAAGCGGGGAGAGGGAGAAGACTTCACTCCACGGGCCATTTGAGTTGCACCATCTGGTCAAATTTGAGGTGCCGCTTGAAGCGGCCGACGGCTATCGGGACTTCGGCAAACAATTTCGCCTCGTCGATCCTGGTCACATGCCCGTCGGCCACGACCTGCTCTCCCATCACGAATACGTCGCGTACCGAATCGCCAGTGGCGCCATAGACGAGGTTCGACACTGGATTGATCAGCGGCTGCCATTCGGGACGATTGGTATCGAACAACACGATATCGGCTTCCTTTCCGACCTCAATGCTGCCGATGCGGTCGCTCATCAGTGCCGCCCTCGCGCCGTTGACGGTCGCCATCTCAAGGCCCGACTCGGGCGGCATGACGCGCGGATTGATCCGGGTTTCCTTGTAGCAGCAGCAGGCGAGACGGATTTCCTGGGCCATATCAACGATGCCGGAGCTGGCGTGATCGGAGCCGACCGCGACATTGACGCCGAGGACCATGAGTTCGGGTAGCTTGCCGAACAGGAAATTTCCGTAGCCGTTGTGCAGGCTTGAACTCGGCGCGCACACCAGAGAAGGCTTGCGCCGCGCCAGGATCGCGACCTCATGGGGCTCCAGCCAGCCCGAATGTACGATAAGCATGCGCTCGTCGATAACGCCGAGCGATTCGAGGCGCTCAATCTCGGCAAAGCCGGTCCGGGCGACACTCGAATCGTGGGTTGAATAAGAAAAGCACGCATGGGTCTGCAGCAGCGTGCCGTAGCGGTCGGCGAGCGTTTTGAGGCCGGTGACGAGTTCGTCCGAGGCATTGTTGAGGCCGCGAAACGACGCGCTGGCGCCGAGCCGCGGATTTCCTGATTTAGCGTAGCGCTCGAGCACCGCCTCGGCACGCTCAAGCGCGACGGCGGTGGTCTCGATCATTCTCTCCGGCAGGATGCCGAGCACAGATTTGGTAAGGTCGAACGAGGAGCGCGACACGATCATCCGGATGCCGGTCGCCATCACGCCTTCGACGGATGATTCGGGATGATAATTGCCGGGATCGATGAAGCAGGTAACGCCGTGCCGCAGGAGTTCGGTCGCGGCGAGCATGGCGGACACCCGCACGTCTTCGCCTTCGAGAGCAGCTTCGTATGGATACATGCGATCAAACAGAAACGACTGAGCGTTCGATTCGTCGGCGAGCCCACGCGACAGTTGGAATGAAGAATGCAGATGGCAATCGATAAACCCGGGAGTAGCCACAGTGCCGCGCCCATCGACGCTTCGCTTGGCCGCGTAGCGGCCCGTCACGTCAACCGATTTGCCAACTTCGACGATTTTGCCGCGATCAATCGCGACCGCAGCATCGCGAATGACGCGGCGGCGTGGATCCACAGTGATCAGCCAGGCGATGTCGGCGATGATAAGATCGACGGATTGCACGGATGCTCCTGAGCGTGGAGACCTGGGACCGCGGGCGAGACGCCCGCTCATTACCGGAGATGCGGGCGAGACGCCCGCGCTCCCAGGAGCCGCTACTTGCTTTCCCCCACATAGGTGAGTTCGTCGGCGATCTTCAGCTCGATCAGCACGTTGTCGTCGGTTGAATCCTCGCACAGCATCGAGCGGTGGCCGATGCCCTTGGGGATCAGCAGCATATCGCCGGGGCGCATGACCTTGACGCCCATCTCGGTTTCCCACTTCAGCGCGCCCTTGACGCAAAAAATGATCTCATGGGCATCGATGTTGCGATGCCAGAAGCCCATGTCGTGCTTGCGGCGCTTGGAGACGTCGATCTTAACCCTGTCCGACGTGTAAAGCCGCAGCGGCGTGCCGTCCGCCTTGTCGATATTGGTCGGGCTGAACTTATCGGCGAAGATGTTAATCATCCGGAAGATGTCGGCGTTCTCCAATACGCCGGCGTTTATGACCGGCGGCTCTTTGTGGGCGAGCACGACGTTCTTGCCGTTGATCGTCACCAGTTCGCGATAGAGAGTTTTGGGCATGATGGGCTCCGGCTTGTCTCAATTCGGGCTGCCACACGAAACGGCGAGCACCGCAGCCACGATCCCGGCATAACCGGTGCACCGGCATAGATGGCCGCTCAGCACTTCGCGGATTTCATCCTCCGTCGGATGCGGATTTCTCGCAAGGTAATCCGTGAATGACATCAGGATACCCGGCGTGCAGAAGCCGCACTGCAGCGCATGATACTTCTGGAATGCCTGTTGCAGCGCATTGAGCGTACCATCCGGGGCTGCCAGCGCTTCGACGGTCGTGACCGCACGACCCTCGGCCTGTACGGCGAGCGTCAGGCAGGCGCGCACGGCCACGCCGTCTATCAGCACGGTGCAGCAGCCGCACACGCCGTGCTCACAGCCCACGTGCGTACCGGTCGCCCCGATGACGTGGCGCAGGAAATCCGTGAGCAGCATGCGAGGTTCCGCCTCGCCGGACACGGCGCGGCCGTTGAGCGTGAAACCAATCCGGCTCCGTTCGTCCTTGCTCACGCGGCGCATCGCAAAGCCTCTTCTACCACTGCGGGGCCGATCTGGCGCAGCAGATCGCGGCGGAACCGCGCGGATGCGTGGAGATCGTCGTAGCCTTCCAGTTCCCGGGCCAGTGACACGAATATGTCCTTGGCGGCCGCGACCCCATCGATCGCGACCTGCAACACTGCAGGCCTGTCCGCCATCCCCCCGACGCCGATCCGCATTGCATGGCCGTCTTCGATGCAGGCCGCCACCGCGATAATGGCGAAATCGCCATGCCGTCGCGCCACCTCCCGGAATGCGAGCCGCTGCGTCGATTGCACTGGGAAACGCACCGCAACAATCAGTTCGTCAGGCTCGCGGGCGGTGGTCAGCATGCCGCGTTGAAACTCCGGCGCGCCAAGCACCCGCATGCCCCGCTGGGACCGCAACACCACCTCGCCTCCGAGCGTTGCCAACGCCAAGGGAATTTCTGATGACGGGTCGGCGTGGGCGATCGAGCCGCACACAGTGCCTTTGTTGCGAGTTTGGAAATGACCGACGAACGGCAGCGCAGCCGCAACCAGCGGCAGCTTGCCGGCAAGCTCCGGCCAGTCCTTGAGCCGGTTCTGGGTCACGGCGGCGCCGACCTCGATCTTATCGTCGGCAACGCGAACGTAATCGAGTTCCATCAGGCGCGAGATGTCGACGAGCACCGCCGGCTCTGCGACGCGCAGATTGAGCATCGCCATCAGCGACTGTCCGCCCGCCAGCACGCTCGCGGCGTCACCGTATTCCGCGAGCACCGCGACCGCCTCATCCGTGCTGTCCGGGCGCACATAATCGAACCGGCGCGGCTTCATCAGGCGCTCCGCGCCTGCTCCCCTCCCCCTTGCGGGGAGGGGTCGGGGGTAGGGGTCGGGGAATGCGGCACTGGTGTGCCTATGCTCCTCGACCCCCCACCCCACCCCTCCCCCGCAAGGGGGGAGGGAGAAGGGGGGCTCGCGCCAAGGGGGACCGGGGCCTCCTCTCCTGCCAGCAGCGCGTGCAACCGAAGCGGCGTGATCGGCAGGGAAATGTCCTTGGCGCCGAGCGCGTCCGCGACCGCATTGGCGATGCAGGCCGGCGTGCTCATGCAATTGCCTTCCGCTATGCCCTTGGCGCCAAGCGGGGTCAGCGGCGAAGGGGTTTGCTGGTGCAGGATTTCGAGCTTTGGAATTTCGCCGACCGTCGGCACCAGGTAATCGGCGAAACTGCCGGACAGCAAACTGCCGTTCTCATCGTAGACGAATTCCTCGTAGAGGGCCGCCGCGACGCCCTGTGCGAAGGCACCGTAGATCTGCCCATCGGCGATCAGCGGATTAAGAAGTATGCCGGCATCATGCATTGAAACGTAGCGATCGACTCGTACCGTATACGTCATTGGGTCGAGCTCGGCGCCGCACATATCGAAAATGAAGCCGTAGGTGAGCGACGTGTTGATGCGGTCGTCGCTGGTCGGTGGCTCAAGCTCCGGCGGCGACCACACGCCGGTTTCCGACAGGCCGGGCACCATGCCGTCCGGCAACATTGCAGGCGACCAGTGCGCGGTGCCGGCTATCCGTCCGAACGACAGAGCATTGTCCGGATTGTAATGGCTCCGCACCTGGCCGTCGGCGAATTCGATATCGTCCGGCAGAATATTGAGTTGCTTCGCCGCAATGGCGGCAAGCTTGTCGCGCATGCGAGTCGCCGCCACATGAGCGGCAACCGCCGTTCCTGGCGAAAACCGGCACGAATAGGTGCCGGCCGCGATCGACCATGGGTCCTTGCCAGTATCCATCTCCAGCATGACCTCGATGTCGGCGGGATTAAGCCCTAGACGGTCGGCAACGATCTGGGAGAGCACGGTTTGATGGCCCTGGCCCTGCACCGTCACGTCGGCCGTCACCGATACGGCTCCGAGCGGATCGATGTTGACCGTCACCATGGAAACGGCGCCGTTCTTCGGTCCGGCGCGCGCGCGTGCATCGGCGGTCAACAGCGTCGACAAGTAACCCATGTTGGACATGCCGGGCTCGACCACGGCGGCAAAACCGATGCCATAAGGCTTGCCGGCGGCACGCGCCGCGTCGCGGCGACGCTTGAGATCGTCCAGCCGGCCGTCTGCGATCGCGGTTGCCACGGCGCGCATATAGTCGCCGGAATCGTAGAGCGCGCCCGCCGCAGTTCGATAGGGAAATTTCTCGGTCGGAATGAGATTGCGTCGGATCACGTCAAGGTGGTCGAGTCCAAGCTCGACTGCAATGCGCTGCACCAATCGCTCGATCGCGAGATAGAGCTGCGGCCCGCCGAACCCGCGGATCAGGCTCGCCGGCATCTTGTTGGTGAGCACGATGCGATTCGTTACATCCACATTCGGGATATCATATGCGCCTGTCACCGCGCCGTGCATGCGGTAGAGCGGTCCCGGCATGGGCGCGCGCAGGAAAGCCCCATAGTCCTCAAGCTGATCGAGCCTCAGCCCTAGGATGCGGCCCTCGCGCGTGACCGCCGCCTCGATGCGGGTGATGCGGTTGGGCCCCGAGCTTGCAGCGAGGAGATGCTCGGCCCGGTCCTCGACCCACTTTACGGGCCGCCCGGTGACCTTCGCGGCAACTGCGGTGAGCACGATGTAGGGAAACACCGACAGCTTGATACCGAAGCTGCCACCAGAATCGGGCGGAATGCGCAGACGCAACTTGGCCCCGGGCACGCGCAGTGCTTTCGCCATCACCGGATGGGTGCTGAACGGTCCCTGAAAATTCGCCAGCACATCATAGCTGTTATCGTGCGGCCGATATTCGGCCAGCACCACGTAACATTCCAACGGCGTGAAGGAAAGCCGCGGATAGTCGACCATCAGAGCCACCGTCCGGTCTGCGGCCGCGAACGCCGCGGTGGTGTCCCCGTAGGCGAATTTGCGGACCGAGATTTCGTTGGTCTTGCAGGCAGGATGCAACAGCGGCGCAGACTTGCCGCAGGCCGCGATCGGGTCGATCACGGCTTCCTCCGGCTCGTAATCGATAGCCACGAGTTCCGCAGCGTCTTCGGCGACGTAGCGGCTCTCGGCGACGACCAGTGCCACGGCCTCACCCACATAGCGCGCACGCTCGACCGCGAGCGACCACTGATGCACCGGCTGCTTCAGAGCGATCAGAAACGGGTCGGTGAGCTTGCGCACGTCCTCGCCGGTGATCACCGCCGCGACGCCGGGGAGCGCCAGCGCCTCCGTCGCATCGATGCGCAGGATTTTGGCATGCGCGTGGGGTGAGCGGATCACATGCGCGTGCAAGGTGCCATTGGGGACCGGAAGATCGTCGGCATAGCGTCCGCGCCCCGACAGGAGGGCGGGGTCTTCCTTACGAACGAGCGGTTCACCCAGACCTGTCATATGTCCTTCAGAGACGGGGCTTCGGCAGGCCAGTGTAACGGCGGTCGGGCGATGGTGCCGAATGAAAAAAGGCGCGACGTATACAAAACTGTCATTCGTCGACTCAGCGTACCTCCGGGTCAAAGCGTGTTCTCAAAGCGACCCTCATCATCCAACGTGATACACGCGATGTCGGCAAATTGCTGGCGTTTCCCGCCTCCGCGAAGTAGCCTCAGCACGTTCCGATGTGATTGTGTGGTCCGATTTACCCTCCGCCGGCATGCACGCGCTTGTCGCCGGCATGCCGTTTCGCTTACCGAGCTATAGCAAGTAGGGAGTCGATGGCCGGACAAAGCAACGAGCCCGCCATGACTCCGGAGACATATTCAAGATGACCGAATCCACTGGAGCGTCATGCGCGCACTTGGCCCGCCGATGACTCCACTTCGCGCTTCACTCGGGCTTGATACCCGACGCCTTGATGACCTTGGCCCACTTTTCGGTGTCGTCGGCTATGTGTTTTGTAAATTCGGCCGGCGTATTCGGCACCATCGCCACGGCGCCAAGCTCGGCGAGACGTTTCTTGATCGTGGGATCGCTGATTGCTCCATTGAATTCCTTGTTGAGCGCCTCGATGATCCCTGTTGGCGTATTCCTCGGCACGCCAAAACCGATCCACGCATTCGCCTCGTAGCCGGGCAAAAAGTCCGCTAAAACTGGAAGGTTGGGTAGCACGTCCAATCGCGTCTTCGTCGCCACGGCGAGCGGCCGCAGCTTGCCCGAGTTGATCAGCGGAAGGGATGAAGGCGTGACATCAAACATCACCTGCACCTGGCCAGCCATCAGGTCAGTCAACGCAGGCGTCGAGCCGCGATACGGTATGTGGACGAGGTCGACGCCAGCCATGAATTTGAACAACTCGCCGGCGACATGCTGCGGTCCGCCGATGCCGGCCGACGCCATGTTGATCTTGCCCGGATTGGCCTTGGCGTAGGTGATGAACTCCGAGACGGTTTTCGCCGGAAATGACGGATTGACCTCCATGACGAGCGGCACATTGTCGATCCCGGCAACCGGCGCGATATCGCGGAGAAAATCGAAGTTGAGCTTTTCGTAGAGCGAGCTGTTGATGGTGTTCTGGGCATTCACCAGCAGCATCGTGTAACCGTCGGCCGGCGCGTTTACGACGGCCTCTGTCGCGATATTGCCGGCGGCGCCCGGTCGTACCTCGACAATGAACTGCTGGCCGAGACGCTCGGATACCCATTGCGCTATCAAGCGCGCCGTAATGTCCGACGAACTGCCCGCAGCCTGCCCGACGATAATGCGCACGGGCCGTGTCGGATAGGTCTGCGCCTGCGCGAGCGGTGGCGCAACTGGCAGCGCGACTGCGCCCGCCATTAAATGCAGAAATTGACGACGTGCAAGTTTCATGTTGGTCCTGAAGCTACACCAGCTTCCAGGGCCGCAAAAGGGGGAGACGACAGGATGCCGCGTATCGTTGGGCTCAAAAGAACACCATGCAAAAGAACACCATGCAAAAGAACACCATGTATGAGGAAGCGGCAAAATGAACTGACCGGAAAAACATTCCACCGCGTTGGTTCAACATGCACCGTTCCGGTTCTAGCGACCACAGAGTTCGGGCGTTGAAGGAACCTTGCCGTCCCCGACCGGACCGGCAACGCCTCATCGCCTCCCATCCATCCCAATGCGGCGGCCGGCCGCTTCCGGAATCGGAAGAAGCGCATGGGAGGCTTTCATGTCGGCCAGCCGGGCGATGACCTCGCGCGGGAACACCGTGGTCTTCTTCGATATCATATCGACGTGCAGCGACAGATTCTCCGAAGTTGCCGACACCCAGCCACCCTCCGCATGAAACAACTGCTCGAAATAGTGGAGCCGCTTGGCATCGTAGTCGAGGAGCTGGAAGGTGACCCGCACGGGGTCGCCTGCATGAAGTTCGCGCAGAAAGCGGACATGGACCTCGGCTGTGAAGACCGATTGCCGCCGGGTGGCCACATACTCGGCCCCAACCCCGATCAAGTCGTAGGTTTCGTCGACGGCACGGTCGAACAGCACGTTGTAATATGCCATGTTAAGGTGGCCGTTGTAATCGATCCACTGCGGCTCGACCCGCATGACCGACGACACGAACGGCGCAAAGAATAATGGCGCAATATCGCCCCGACCAAGCATTCTGTTTCAGTCCCCTGGCGCCTACTATGCCAGGAAATTTAAGCCTGTCCTGCCAAATCGAACCGTCTGACGCCCGTTATCGTGGGTCCCATCGATCCGGCTGGGTTGGTCCGGAAGATACGAAACGGGATGAACAGGAGCAAATCACATGACAACCGCGGCGCGCGCCGCGAACAGGCCCGATTTGCACGCGGGACTTGCAGCGCTCAGGCGGCGGTTGGGCGAACGCCTGACGGTTGCGCCGGCCGTGCGCGAGCAGCACGGTAATACCACCACCTGGGTGGCCAACCAGCCGCCGGACGCGGTTGCGTTTCCGGCCTCCGAGGATGAGGTGCAGGCGATTGTGCGG
>DATGCX010000136.1:0-3754 GCA_035311445.1 Xanthobacteraceae bacterium
CAGCTTGGCGATCAGCAGCTTCAGGTGCGCCACCAACGCCTCGGCGCTGGAGGCACGCGCCTCGGCTTCTTGGCGCGCTGTGCGTTCAGCGGCCAGCGCTGCTGTGAGCGCGGCGATCTCGGCGGGGAGATTCTCGGGCGCGGTCGTCACGGACCGAATTGTCCCATGGCGCCAAGGCTGGGCTACTACTCAACTATAGGGTGAGTCAATCTGTCGCAGCTTCATCCCGCTGCTTCTGGGCGCCAGGTGCGCACCGGGTTTCGCCAGTCAATGCCATCAAGCATATAGGCCAGCTGCGCTGCGGTAATCGCGACCGTTCCGGCGGCCGGCGATGGCCAAATAAACCGGCCACGCTCCAACCTCTTGGCATAGAGCGACATGCCAATGCCGTCATGCCAAAGAATTTTGATCAGGTGACCGAACTGCACGTCATTCAGCATACCGATCGCAATTTGTTGTCGTGCTGTATCCGTGGCATCCGCTCTACGGTCAGCGCGTTCCCGTCTATGGCCGGCAGGGACGCGCCGGTCGTCAGATCCTCTACATCGAGGTCCAGCCGGGTCTGTCGCGCGAGATCCCGGCATGGATGTGCGATGCCGCGGCTTGCGCGGCGGTTTCGAGCGGTAGCCCGAGGCTTGCGATTGCTGCCCTGACTGAGCTTCGTGCCGTGCTCGACAGCCATTCGGGCAAGCCGCCGTCCGACAGATCATCGCTGTCCTTGACGGTGAAGGAGGACCTCGATGAGACGTTGCTGCCACAACCAACTGATACTGGATCTCGCTCCCGCCAAAAGGCGCCTCTTGCCGGGACCGGCACCGGAGGGATTGGTACAGGCGCTGGCCGATTTGCTTCTCGAGGCTCTCGGCAAACAAAACAACGGGATAGTGCCCGAACGGGAGGCATGTGATGCATCCCAAGATCACGCCTGAGCATCTCGGCCGCGGTGCCATCGTCTATATCCGCCAGTCGACCCTCGGGCAGGTGGCCGAGCACACTGAGAGCCAGCGACGTCAATACGCACTGGCCGATTCGGCGCGCGCATACGGCTTTGCCTCGGTCACCGTGATCGACGACGATCTCGGCCGATCCGGGTCTGGATTGGTCGAGCGTCCCGGTTTCCAGAAATTGGTGGCTTCAGTGTGCTCAGGTTCCGCTGGCGCCGTGTTTTGCATCGAGGCTTCCCGTCTTGCTCGCAACGGTCGTGACTGGCACCACCTGATCGATTTATGCGCTCTGGTCGGGACGCTGGTGATCGATCCGGACGGGACGTACGATCCCCGCCTGGTCAATGATCGGCTCCTGCTGGGGCTGAAGGGGACGATGTCCGAATACGAGCTGAGCCTACTGCGTCAGCGCGGAATTGCTTCGCGCGATTCCAAAGCGCTGCGGGGCGAACTGCAGTTCAGGCTACCGCCTGGCTATTACTGGAACGAGATCGGCCAGATCGAGATGGACCCTGACGAGCGCGTCCGCGGCGCTATCCGGCTGGTGTTCGACAAATTCCAGGAGCTTGGCAGCGCTCGGCAGGTTTTGCTTTGGGTACAGGATCAAATGCTGCAGCTACCGATCAGCCGGCGCAATAACAGCATCGCCTGCAAGATCGAGTGGCGGCCGGCAGCCTACCATACGGTGCTCCAGATCCTCAGACACCCGGTATACGCCGGCGCCTATGTCTTCGGCCGCACAACCCAGCGCACATACATTGTCGACGGACGGGCCCGCAAGACCACCGGCCACACGAAGCCGATGCCTTTGTGGAACGTTCTCATACGCGATCACCACCCCGGCTACATCAGCTGGGAGCAGTACGAGGCCAACCAAAAGCTGATCTCGGAGAACGCGCATATGCAGCGCCGGACCGAACGGAAGTCAGCGCGCGGCGGCCGCGCCTTGCTGACCGGTTTGGTACGCTGCGGTCGCTGCGGGCGGACGATGCGGGTGTTCTACGGCTCGCAGTCGGGCCATGCTCATCGTTACCACTGTCGGGGCGACGACAGTCACGTCGGCGGCTGGCTATGCATCGGCGTTGGCGGCGTTCGGATTGATCGTGCCGTCGCCGCGCAAATCGTGGAAGCGGTCTCCGAGCACGCCGTTGAAGCCGCGATCCAAGCCGCCGATCAATCGGTGAAGGCCGACAACGAGATCCGGCAGGCGCTCTGTCGGGAGCTCGAGGAAGCGCGCTACGAGGCCTCCTTGGCCGCCCGCCGCTATGAGGTCGTCGATCCAACCAAGCGTCTGGTGGCGCGCGAACTCGAGACCCGCTGGAACACAACCCTGGAGCGGGTCGCGCATGTTGAGGATCGCATCGCCCGGCATGACGGCACTGCCGCGCTTCGTCCGAAGGTGGAACGTGCGGCGCTGATGGCGCTGGCCCGCGATCTGCCGGCGGCCTGGAATGCGCCGGGCACGGATGCCCGAACCAAGCAGCGGATCACCCATATCCTGATCCGAGAAGTCGTGCTCGACTGCGACGACACGAGCAACGAGGCCATCGTCACGATCCATTGGAACGGCGGGCGCCACACCGAGTTGCGCGTTTCACGCGTGCAGACCGGACGTTACCCGGCCGATCGCCACCCGAGCCCAGTAACGGCGATCCGAAAGCTCGGCGGCCAATTGCCAGACCGTGAGCTGGCGGTGACGTTGAACCGAATGCGGTGCAAACCACCCGATAGCAAGGCCTGGACCACTGTTCGGGTGCGCGAACTTCGAGAACGGCTAGGGATCGCTGCGTTCGATCCAGCACTCCCGCGTGCCGAGACGATAAGCGCCGACGCCACCGCGACACGGCTCGGGATCTGCATCGGCTCGGTCCACAAGCTAATCCGCAAGGGCGTGCTCCCCGCAACGCAGCTGATGCCGTCCGCGCCCTGGCAGATCCCGGTCGCCGCGCTCGACACCGAGGCCGTCAAGACAGGCATCCGCGAAATCGTCGGCCGCCGACCAAAGTTTTACAAGCGTTTCCAGGAGGATAAGACCCTCCGGCTGCCCGGTTTCTGAACAGAGGATGCATTATGTCGCCTACTTCCCGCGGCGACCGCGGAAGCAAAACACGTGACCCGAAAACGGATCCTGCCCGAGCACCGTCTGCGCTTGTGCCGCTAGGCTGTCGAACCCTTTCCGCATGTCGGTGGCACCGGCCGCCAGCCATACTCGGGTGCCCGACGGCAGAGAGTTCATCGCAGCAGTTCGATCACCTGACGCAGCGTCTCGGAGCTGACCTCACCACGCAAGCGCACCCGTGCCCCGCAGCCAAACGCGATCTCGATGACGCCCTCGCGATCCGCTCGCCGCGGCCGATCGCCATCCGGCGCGATCTCAACTGGCACCATTGCGTCGCTTTCGACCTCTGCTTTTGGCAACAGCTGCCGCCGCCATCTGAACAGTTGGTTGCTGTTCACATCGTGACGTCGCGCCACGATCGACACCGACGCTCCGGGCCCCTGCGTCTCCGACACCATCTGGCGTTTCTGCGCTTCGGAATATTGCCGACGCTTCGCCGCGCTCGGCTGCTGCTTAGTGTCCACTAAGCCGGTAGTGGACACTTGTTCTGATCGATCCGCCATTCACCGATCATTGCGCCAATCGGCGCTCAGCGGCAGGCGCTCATCACCGAGCGCTTACTCAAGTCCGGCGTATGATCGCCGATGGCCGCCTGGTGCCGACTTATCTGGGACACGCGGTCCGCATCCGTCCCGAAGCCGTAGCTAACTTGATCAAACTTAAATAAAACGGCATTAGAAGAAAGAATGCA
>DATGCX010000137.1:0-6390 GCA_035311445.1 Xanthobacteraceae bacterium
TGTCCGGATGGATCGGCGCGACCCTCCTGGCCGCTATCCTATGGCGTCGAGGCTGGGGGCGGATTGAATACCAAGCGTGGCGGCGGCTGCCGGGCATCCTGCTGGCGTCGTTCGTCATGGGGGCGTTCATCGCAGGCGTCGACGCGTTCTTGACGCCATGGCTCAATACCACCGGCTCCTCATTCGACCGCGTCGTGGCGCTAGGCGTCATGGTTGCGGCGGGCCTTGGCCTCTATCTCGCCTGTCTGCAGGCGCTCGGGGTGACGTCGGCGCGCATCCTGCTTCGAGCCATCCGCGAGCGCTTTTAGGTCGCTCCCGCTGGGACCGGTAGCCCGGATTGAGCGAAAGCGAAATCCGCCAACTCCCGAGCAATACTGGGCAAAAGCCGCCCCCTTTTCGCTGGCGCTCAATCCGGCTACGGCCTTTTCCGGGAGGTTGGGCGGCCCCTCTTGCCTGGCGCCGCCGTGCCGTGGCATGGACCCCGAGCAATTAAGGAGCGGCACGATGGGGTTTAACGAGCTAGTATTTTCCGGGGTTCAGCCGACCGGCAATCTGCATCTTGGCAATTACCTCGGCGCAATCGTAAAGTTCGTTGCGTTGCAAGAGCGCTTTTCCTGCATCTATTGCGTCGTCGATCTGCACGCGCTAACCCAGCCGATATCGGTTTGGGGAGGCCCCACCGGGCTCGCGCGCAACACGCGGGAGGTGACGGCGGCGTATCTCGCCGCCGGCATCGACCCAAAGCGCAACATTGTCTTCAACCAAAGCCAGGTCCATCAGCACGCGGAACTTGCCTGGATCTTCAATTGTGTTGCACGTATGGGCTGGCTCGGCCGCATGACGCAATTCAAGGATAAGGCCGGCAAGGACCGTGAGAATGCCTCCGTCGGTCTTTTCACCTATCCCAATCTGATGGCGGCAGACATTTTGGTTTACCGCGCCACTCATGTTCCGGTTGGCGAGGATCAGAAGCAGCACCTGGAGCTGTCGCGCGATATTGCGCAGAAATTCAATAATGATTTTGCCGAGTCGATTGCTGCTCTGGGGGCGGGCGACGCTTTCTTTCCGTTACCCGAGCCGTTGATCCAGGGCTCGGCGACACGGGTGATGTCGCTGCGCGACGGTACCAAGAAGATGTCGAAGTCGGACGCCTCCGACTATTCGCGCATCAATCTTACCGACGACGCCGACGCAATCGCGCAAAAAATCCGCAAGGCCAAAACCGACCCGGAACCGCTGCCGTCCGACGAAAAGGGACTGGAGGTCCGCCCGGAGGCCGACAATCTGGTCGGCATCTATGCGGCTCTTGCCGACGTGTCGAAGGCGGCGGTGCTAGGACAATTCGGCGGCGGGCAATTTTCTACCTTCAAGTCCGCGCTGGTCGACCTTTCGGTCGCCAAACTCGGTCCGGTCGGCGCCGAGATGAAGCGGCTCGTCGCCGACGCTGAGTACATCGATTCGGTGCTGGCCGACGGCGCCGCCCGCGCTGCCCGGCTCGCGG
The DNA here is from genome assembly GCA_035311445.1 of Xanthobacteraceae bacterium. Lineage (GTDB taxonomy): Bacteria > Pseudomonadota > Alphaproteobacteria > Rhizobiales > Xanthobacteraceae > JAJPKK01. The sequence goes on from DATGCX010000137.1 coordinate 1,502, forward strand.
ATCAAACCATGAAGTCTGTTAAGGATATCATCGGATTCATCCACCGCTGAGGCAAGTTGGGAGGACCTTCGCACCACCTGCCCTATCGTGGTAGCCGGTGGAGCGAAGCGCAACGTGGGAAGGCCGGGTCCGCCGCACCCCCGGCCTCGGATTACGCGGAGTTATTATCGGGTCGTCCGAAGGCCGGCCCCGGTGGCTCCATCCGGGCTACAAGCTGGCTTTCTCTTGTCCTGCGACGATGCGTCGTGCCACCATTGCACCACACGCGCCGATCGCGATTTAAAGGGTGCGACGATCCCAGCAGATCAATGAGCCGGTTCGATGAGCCGTAGGCGAAAGAGCTACGAGGCTGGTCACCAGGCGAAATACCTGGTGATCATCGATGACACGCCAGAATGCGACCGCGCCATGTATTACGCGAGCCGCCGCGCTGCGCGCGTGGGCGTGAGCGTCGTCATGTTGCGCGTCATCGAAACTCGTGATCATGGCCAGCAGTGGCTGGGGGTTGCCGATATCATGCGCGCCGAGGCCCATGAGGAAGCCAACGCCAGGCTCGCAACCTTCGCGGCGCGTTCGAACGGCATCGCAGGCATTACCCCGGAATGCGTGATCCGCGAAGGCGAGGTGGCCGAAGAAATTCTCAAGCTGATCGAGGAAGACGAGGACATCGCCGTTCTGGTGCTCGCCGCGGGTGTTGGCAGCGAAGGGCCGGGGCCACTGGTCTCCCATCTCGGTGCTACGGCGGGCACCTTCCCGATTCCGGTGGCGATCGTGCCCGGGCATTTGAACGACGAAGAGATCGATGCGATGAGCTGAGCTTCGTCGCCGGCTGTTGACCTGTCCGTCGGAAACTCCCATGTTGTCAATCGTACGTGAGATTGTCCTTGGGCCTTGAACCCAAAGCGGCAGCGGAGACTCTCAGATGTTTATCCAGACCGAAGCGACGCCAAATCCCGCAACCTTGAAATTCCTGCCTGGCCGGCCGGTGCTACCCGACGGAGTCCTCGATATTCCGAGTGCCGCAGAGGCAGTGAAGTCGCCCCTGGCGGAACGGCTGTTCAGCGTTCCGGGCGTGGCCGGCGTGTTTCTCGGTGGCGACTTCATCACCGTGACGAAATCAGATGCGGAGTGGCAGCATATCAAACCGGCAATTCTCGGCGCCATCATGGAGCACTTCATGTCCGGCGCGCCGATCGTCAGCCCCGCGATGGAGGCGGCCGAGACCAATGAATTTTTCGATACCGAGGACGCCGAGACGGTCGCCATCATCAAGGAACTGATCGAGACCCGTGTGCGGCCCGCCGTCGCCAATGACGGCGGCGATATTACGTTCCGGGGCTTCAAGGATGGCGTCGTGTTTCTCAACATGAAGGGCTCGTGTTCCGGTTGCCCATCCTCGACCGCAACCTTGAAGCACGGTATTCAGAACCTGTTGCGCCACTACGTTCCGGACGTGGTCGAAGTTCGACCTGTATGATGAAACTGCCGCCCTCCCTGCACTCAGCCGCCCCCTCCCTAACTCTTCCCCACAAGCGGGGGAGAGAAGGGCAGGTGAGGGGGGAGGGGCTGGGAGGGGGGCAGCGGCCGATCCGTTGCGCGTTCTCGCCATAGACACCGCGCTCGAAGCCTGCTCGGCCGCGATACTCGATACCGGCCGCACGGACGGGCTGGTTAGCCGATCAATGCCGATGGCGCGGGGCCATGCAGAAGCTCTGGTGCCGCTGATCGCTGCCGTCATGAGCGAAGCCGGTATGGAGTTTGTCGAGCTCGATCGCATCGCCGTCACGATCGGGCCGGGTAGCTTCACAGGTCTGCGCGTAGGCGTTGCGGCTGCCCGCGGCATCGCACTCGCGGCTGGCAAGCCCGCAGTCGGTTTGACAACATTGGCCGCTTTGGCGGCGCCGTTCTTCGAGACGGATGATAGCGGGCCGCTCCTGACCGTCGTTGATGCGCGACATGATCGCGTTTACATGCAATTGTTTGGCCCTGGCGGACGGAGCCTGATTGCTCCCCGGATCACCTCAATAGGCAATGCCATTTGTGTCGCTGTGGCGAGCCCGACCCGTGTTGTCGGCAATGCCGCCAAACTGATCGGCGATGCCTGGCCCGACAACGAGCCGAGGCCGCCGTTGATAAGCGACGTGCGGGCGCCGGATATCGCCTGGGTTGCCAAGCTCGGGGCGGCCGCCGAGGATTTGACGGGCGCAGTGAGACCACTCTATTTGAGCGATGCGGATGCGCATCCGCACGACGGGAGTATTACGCGGCGGCGATGATTTATCCGTTCTTCATCATCTCACCCTGGGCGTGGCTTGGCTGGTTCTTCGGCGTCTCAGCGTCACGGGTGCTGCCTGCTGGAACGCGCGACGCAGAACAACTCGCAGCCCTCCATGCCGCCGCGTTTCGGCGGGGTTGGAGCGCAGAGGAATTCGAGCGGCTGCTGATCGAGCACAACGTGGTTGCCGACCGCGCCATGTCGGGGGCGAGCGTCGCCGGATTCGTGATCTCGCGATTGGCCGCCGATCAGGCTGAAATCCTTTCGATTGCGGTGTCCGCACCGCATCGCAGGCGAGGGCTCGCCCGCAAATTGCTCGACGTCCATCTCCGGCGCCTCGCCACCTATGGTATCAGCGTGGTGTTTCTGGAGGTGGATGAACGCAACACACCCGCTCGTCGGCTCTACGCTGGATTGAGATTTCACGAGGTGGGCCGTCGGGAGAGCTACTATGTGGATACCGGCGCTGAGACGGGGACCGCTTTGGTGTTGCGTCGAGACCTCCCGTGATCGGAGCACGGTGGACGGATTTCAGCTGGCACTTTAGAATGGTTCTTACCATTTGGGAGCCACCGCGTTCTGCCGCGGTGTTCAGGATGACGGAATCCGCCGCGACGCCCGCGCGACCCAATCACATCGAGGCTCAATGCGTTGCCAAAGGCATGCGCATGACGGAGCAGCGACGGGTCATCGCGCGCGTGCTTTCAGGATCCGGAGATCACCCGGATGTCGAGGAATTGTTTCGCCGGTGTGTCTTGATCGACAGTCGGATTTCGATCTCCACGGTCTATCGCACGGTGAAGCTGTTCGAAGATGCCGGTATCGTGGAGCGGCACGATTTTCGCGCTGGCCGTGCGCGCTACGAACAACTGCGCGACAGCCACCACGACCATCTCATCAACCTGCGAACCGGCGAGGTGATCGAGTTCGAGTCCACGGAAATAGAGCGCTTGCAGGCGGAGGTGGCGCGTCGGCTCGGATACCGCCTGGTCGACCACCGGCTCGAACTCTACGCCGTACCGCTCGACGACAAGCCTAAGGGCTGAAAGCGACAAGCCTAAGTGCTGAAAGGCCGGGGGCGGGCGGCTGCTGCCTTGGACCGCCACGCTATTCGTATTCGCACCGATCGGCGGCGCCTCTCATCAACCGCATTGGCGAGCGGTCGCTCATCGCCGGTGGGCTCCTTCTGCAAGCAAGAGGAATCGCTTGGATCGGTCTGATCATTACGCTGGTGCTTTGCCTACACGAAGCGGGCCCCTCGTCCTCGCCGGCCCGGCGTTTCCATGTGATGCCGCCGCCGAGAACGGGTAGCGGGGGCCGTCGCACCAGCCGAGATCGGCAAGGCCTCGGGGAGAGGAGGGAGCGCCCCCTTCCGCACACCGCCGCACACAGTGTAATCTGGCGCAAAAGTATTGAGCCCCCTCGCGAGCACTGCCTTGGCCGCTGAACTTTGAGGAACGAAATCATGCCGTTTGGTCGAAGCGTAATCGGTACAATGGCCGTCGTGGCGGCCCTTGGGTTTGCGACCACCGATGCGTTCTCATTCGACGAAACGAAATACCCAGATTGGTCCGGGCAATGGGTGCGGCCGCGCGGGATTGCGACGCAATGGGATCAGACCAAGCCATCAGGGCTCGGACAGCAGGCGCCGCTGACGCCGGAGTACCAAGCCAAGCTGGAAGCAAGCCTGGCCGACCAAGCGGCCGGCGGTCAAGGCCTCGACACCCGCTACAAGTGCATCACCAACGGCATGCCGCGAGTCATGGCAGCGATCTTTCCGCTCGAGTTTGTCATCCTGCCGAATATCACTTACGTGAATTTCGAGGCCTTCATGCCGCGCCGCATCTATACGGACGGCCGCGGTTTTCCGGTCAATGAAGAACCGAGCTTCATGGGCTACTCGGTCGGCGCGTGGCTCGACTCCGACGGGGACGGCCGTTTCGACACCCTCGAGATCGAAACCCGCAACTTCAAGGGGCCCCGCACCGTGGAATTTTCCGGAATCGCGCTCCACGACGACAATCAGACAGTCGTGAAAGAGCGGATCTATCTCGACAAATCCGACGCGGAAGTCATGCATAACGAGATCACGATCATCGACCACGCCTTCACGCGGCCGTGGACAGTGGACAAGCATTATCGCCGCATCCGCAACGTCATCTGGTACGAGGACAATTGCAACGAGAACAACCATCATCTCATCATCGGCAAGGACAACTACTTCCTGAGCGGCGACGGCTATCTGATGCCGGCGCGCAAAGGCCAGGCGCCGCCCGACCTGCGCTACTTCAAGCAGCCCCCAAAATAGGGTGCCACCTCCGGACAAGCGCAATGCCTCGCCGCGGTTTGCTGATCGCCGCAGTCCTCGCGCTACCGGCATGCGGAATCGCGACCGTGGCCCCTGCCCAACCACTCGACAAAACGGCCGACAGACCGGGCGCAGCTGCGCCATCGGCCCTGACCGCCGAATATCAGCGCCAACTCGCGGCTTACAGGCAGGCGCGCCAGAAATTCGACGACGAGGCTGCCGCCTATTGGGGTGCGGTGGCGCAGAGGCGGCGCCTGCGCAATGCCAAACGCCGCGAACACGAGGAAATTGTGCTCCACGACTACG
>DATGCX010000138.1:0-7473 GCA_035311445.1 Xanthobacteraceae bacterium
AGCTCGGTGAACGCCGCTTGTGCGGCCTTCGCCAAGGCGCTCGCCGACCGCGGCAAAACCGACCATGTGCAGGTCAATACCATCCATCCAAGCTATGTGGAGACCGAGCGGCTGTGGCGGCGCATCAGGGCCGATGTCGAGCGCACCGGCAAGAACGAGGCCGAGGTTCGCGAGTTGCATCGCCAGGACGCCAACATCACCCGTTTCGGCACGCCCGGGGACATCGCCGACCTCATCGCCTTCATGGTGTCGCGGCGCGGGCGCTGGCTCCATGGCGCCACCATCGACATGGACGGCGGCGAAGTTCCGACCCTATGAGCGAGACGAATATTCTCCTGACGCCGGCCCGCATCGGCAGCGTCGAGATCAAGAACCGCATCGTGATGCCGCCGATGACAACGCGGCTTGCCGACGAGCACGGCTTCGTCACCGAGCACACCGTCAACTACTATATGGCGCGGGTGCGCGGCGAGGTCGGCCTCGTCACGGTCGAGATGGCGTCGCCCACGCGCGCAGGACGCCACCGCCGGCGCGAACTCGGCATTTATGACGATCGCTTCCTGCGCGGGTTGACGCAGCTCACGGCCGCCATTCATGCGGGCGGCGCCAAGGCGTCGATCCAGCTCGGTCATGGCGGCGGCCACACCCGCATGGACATTTGCGACGACACGCCGGTCGCGCCCTCCGCAATCCCGCATCAGGTGTTCGAGGTCACCAACCAGACCATCATCCCCAAGGAGATGACGCTCGACGACATCGGATTCACCATCGCGGGTTTTGCGGCCGCCGCGGCGCGTGCCGAAAAAGCGGGCTTCGATTGCGTCGAGATTCACGCCGCCCACGGCTATCTGATCTCGCAATTTCTTAACCCGTTCGAGAACCGCCGCACCGACGCCTATGGGGGCTCGGTGGAAAATCGTGCACGCTTTGGCCTTGAGGTGCTCGCAGCCGTCAAGGCCGCAGTCAGCATTCCGGTCATCTTCCGAATCTCGGTCGAGGACTATTTTCCGGAGGGCATGACATTTAACGAAGGCCGCCAGGTCGCCATCCGGGCCGCGCTTGCGGGCGCCGACGCGCTGCACATTGCAGCCGGCCATTACCGCTCGCTGCCGTCCGCGGCGCGCATGATCCCTCCCATGCAATACGCCGATGCGACGTTCCTCTCCTATGCGGCCGATATCAAGCGGGACGTCACGGTCCCGGTCATCACCGTCGGCCGCCTCGGCGATCCCGCGGTCGCGGCCGGTGCCATCACCTCCGGCAAGGCCGATTTCGTGGCGCTCGGGCGCACGCTGATCGCCGAGCCCGATTGGGTCGCCAAGCTCGCTCGCGGCGAGCCGACGCGGCAGTGCCTCGCCTGCAATACCTGCGTCAACGAGATGCGCGGCGGCACGCAGCTGCGCTGTGTCGTCAACGCGATCGCGGGCGATGAGACACGCTTTGCCGCGGCACGGCCGCCGCAAGGCGAGCGCATCGCTGTCATCGGCGCAGGGCCCGCCGGGCTCACCTATGCGTCCCTGGTCGCGGAGGGCAATAGCGTGACGGTGTTCGAGCGCGAAACCACGCCGGGTGGCGCGTTTCGCCATGCCGGCAAGGCGCCGCTGTTTCAGGAAGTTGTGGCCGAGCAGGCCTCGTTCGACCGTTATATCGAACGCATGGTGGCGGCCTGCATGCACAGGGGTGTCATCTTCCTCTATGGGGTTGATGTCATCGAGACGCCGGAGCCCCTCGCCGCCTACCATCGCATCGTGATCGCAACCGGCGCACGCTACCGCTTCGGCCTCGGACACCTGCCGAGCCTGGTGCTCGACTGGGGCGCTGGCAGATGGCCAGTGCTGCGCTGGATTTTCGCCCTGGAGGGGTTCCGGGACTGGTTGTACCACAAGGCGCGGCGAGGCACCGGCCAGCCGTCCCGCCGCGTCGCCCGGCCAAGACAGAAGGTCGTGGTGATCGGCGATGCAGCTAAAGCTGGCAAGAGCAGGCCAGCGATTGCCAGCGCCTTCGAGGCGGCGCTGCTGTCGTGAAGGGCTTCTTCAGCTCTCCCCGCAACCGGGGAGAGGGAGGAGGCAACTGCACGGCATGAGATTCTGTTTAGTCGGAACGCGTTCAAACGCGCTATGATAATACGCTACATCGGCCAGCTGCCGACGAAGACTTTCCTGACACGGATTTTCAGCAATGCGCCCGACTTTGCCGATCATTGCCACCATCCTGGTTTTCGCGCTAGTCGGCGCCACCGTACCTGACCACGCGTCGGCACAACCGCCCGATCCCGCCGCGTTCCTCGCCGGCGAGACGAAGGACTGCCCGGGCTGCAACCTTGCGGGTGTCAGTCTCAAGCGACGAAACCTCGCGGGTGCCAATCTGGCCGGGGCCAATCTGGCCGGGGCGAGCTTCCATCGCGCGGTGCTGCGGGGGGCGAATCTCGCGGGCGCCGATCTCACCGGCGCCAACCTCAACAAGACCGATCTTATCCAGGCCGACTTGTCGAACGCCAAGCTTGCCAACGCGATGCTGTTCGAAGCCGATGCGAGCCGCGCCAATTTTTCCCGTGCCAACCTTACCGAGGCGCTGATGGGCAGCATCCGCCTGCTCAATGGACGGCTCGACCGCGCCATCCTCACGGAAGCCGACCTCGAGGCAGCGCTGCTCAACGACGTGAACTTCGCCAACGCCACGCTCAACGGCGCCAACCTGCATCAGGGCCGGATGCTGCGCGTCAACCTCAGCGGAGCGGTCGCGAATAGTACGGAGTTCACCCAGGCCAATCTCCGCGACGCCAACCTCTCAGGCGCCCAGCTCGGCGAATCCGTCTTCTATCTCGCAGACCTCGGAGGCGCTAATCTGAGCGGTGCCGACCTGAACCATGCGGTGTTGCGCTCGGCTAAAATGGACAACACCAATCAGACCGGCACGGTCTTCACCGGCGCCATGATGCCGGATAACTCGATCCATCCGTGACAAAGCAGCCGTGTAGGATGGGTTGAGGGGAGCGAAACCCATCAGCGGCGGTGCAGCGAGTAGAGACCGCCGATGGGTTTCGCTTCCGCTCAACCCATCCTACGCCTGCTCCGCGCTTTCGCCTGCGTAGGGCGGATTAGCGCAGCGGAATCGCCACCCGCGGGGCGGCGGGTTAGAGAGAACCGCGCCCTACCGCGCCCCGCGCGGCGGATGATAGACCTCGATCCGGGCGGAGCTTTCGAACTGGTTTTCGGTCAGGCGATTTTCATTGGGATCGACGGCGTACTGGCCCGGCTTGTAATAGTAGCGCGACTCCACCCGCGTGATCTTGTCGTCCGTTTTGGCCTCGCAAATCTCCTTGACAAAGGTGCCGTCGATCGGCCGCTCGCCTTCCGCGGGAGGGAGGTTGGTGCATGGAATACCTATGCCGGCCATGCCTTTGAACAGATCCGCGATGCCGAAGGCTGCGATGCGTGTGCTGCCTTCCACGCGCGGATCGTTGACGATCCGATAGCCCTGCACCAAGCCCGCATCGTCGATCAAAAGCGATGTGATGATCGGCTGGCCGGCGAGCGAATTGGCTTGATATTGCCGGATCAGGATGCCGGAGCGCCGCGCACGCGCGATATATTCCATCTCGTCGTCGTAGCGGAACCACACCTCGTGCAGGCTCGTGGTGGCTTCCACCGGGCACACGGCAAATTCGTCGAAGCCCTTGAGCACGCGTGCCGGAGGGCCGCCATTGGTTCCGCAGGCGGGATCGACGAAGTCTTTGAGCGGCAGAGCACTTATCGGAATCCCGAGCTTGATGTCCCAGATTTTCGGCGGCAGGTCCTGCGCCTGCGTCGCACCGACGCAGAACCACATCGCAATCGCTGCGCCGATGGAAAGCAATGTATTGCCCATTGCCGCAAATCTCCGCCGTGGAATTCCAAAGGCCGGCGCCGATCCCGGAGACCACGTCTCGTCAAAAACCGCCTGCGATCAGCTGACGCGTTTCGGTGGGGTAGATCACGAGCTGCGTCTGCCTTCTCCCTCTCCCTGCTTGCGGGGAGAGGGTCGGGGTGAGGGGGCCTTCCCGCTAGCGACCTCTCCCCGCTTGCGGGGAGAGGTTATCTCTCATCACAGCCCGAACACGGCCACGAACGCGCTGGGCTGATAGAGGCCGCCGCCCCGCACCCCGACGGCGCCGCCGGCGACCACCGCGATGTATTGCTTGCCGCCGACGCTGTAGGTCATCGGCGGGGCGGTGATCGGAGTGCCGAGATTGAAGCTGTACACCTCCTTGAGGGTTTCAGCGTCATAGGCGGCAAATTTCCCCGTCATGTGCCCGGTGAACAGCAGGCCGCCCTCGGTGCTTAGCATGCCCGACTCGGTCGGCGGCTGGAACGTCGCCTTGTTGACGATCTTGCCGGTGCGAAGGTCCATCGCCCACAACGCACCGTGAGCCGTAACGCGGCCCTGCTCGGTGCAGCACGGCGGCAGGCCGACGTAATCCTTCTTCTCGTCCATCGGCGTCTTGACGGCGGTGCTCGATATACACCCTTCGGCGCCTGCCACATAGGCGATCATGCGCTTGGCATCGAGCGTCGGCGGGAAGAAGGTCGGCGAGCCGTTCCACCACGGGCACGCCTCCTGGCCGGGCTTTTCGCGCATCACCCCGATGCCGGCATAGACCTGTACCGGGGCGTCCGGGTTGTAGTCGATCGGCTTGCCGGTCTTCGGGTCGATGCCCTTGGTCCAGGTGATCTTCTCCTGGTACGGATCGGCGCGCAGGAACTGACCGTTGTTGCGGTCGAGCGTGTAATAGAAGCCGTTACGCGAGAAGTTCGCGACCACCTTGCGCGGCTCGCCGTTGACGGGAACCTCGTAGAGCATCTTCGGGCTTGGCGTGTCGAAGTCCCAATGTTCGTTCGGAGTTTCCTGGAAGTACCATACGATCTTGCCGCTATCGGCATCGAGCGCAATGGTCGAGGCGGTGAAGAGATTATCGCCCGGCCGGAACTGTGGATCGAAGCTCGGGAAGGCATCGCCGGTCCCGTAATAAAGGAGATTGGTGGCCGGGTCATAGGAAGCGGACTGCCACACACCGCCGCCGCCGACGCGCCAAGCGTTGTGGTTGTCCTTCCAGGTCTCCGAGCCGGGCTCGCCCGGAGCGGGAATCGTGAAGGTGCGCCAGGCGAGCTTACCGTCATTGACGTCCCAGGCGCCGACCCAGCTCCTTGTGCCGAGTTGGCCGCCGGTGCTCTCGCCTTGCAGGACCAGCTCCTTGCCGCCTTTGGTCTTGACCACGACGGGCGCCCCCGTGAAGCCCTGTGTCGTCGGCGACGGCGTTCCGGTTGCCGGATCGGTGGGCGCTTTGGCGTCCACTTCCCAAATCAGCTCGCCAGAATCGCGATTGATCGCCATCATGCGCATGTCGTTGGTAGAGATGAGGACCTTGTTTCCGTACAACGCGATGCCGCGATTGGTACGGGCTTGCTTGATCTTGGGATCATAGCGCCACAATGGCACGGCGGCGTCGCCGCTGCGGACATCGAACTTCATCACCCGCGTCCAGGTGTCCGACACGTACATGAAACCATCGTCCACCAGAGGCGTCGATTCTTCCTTGCCGCGGAGGGTACCGCCGGTCGCACGCCCGCCGATCGAGAAGATAAACTTCGGCTTGAGATCTTTCGCATTAGTCGCGTTGATCTGCGTCAGCGGCGAGTGGCGCGAATTGTTGTAGTCGCGGTGCACCATGAGCCAGTTCTCCGGCTCATTAGTGGCATTGAGCAGCCGCTCATAGGTCACATCGGCCGCGAATGACGGCACCGCGATCGCTGCGAAACCAATGGATGCCAGCGCAGCGAGCCTTCCAGTTGTAAACATGCAACTCCTCCCATTGCCAATTGTCATCGGAGCGAATCCCGGTGTCTCAACCGCGAATCTCCGGACGCGCCGGACCGGGACGGGGGCGCGTCGCAATCCGGCAAACCCGCGCGATCACAACCGGATATCGGCCGGCTTCTCGGGGGTCAGGCCCGGGATGTTAGTCGAGGCTCGGACTTTGCGCCAGCACGTAAAGCGCGTCCGAAGGGAAAACGGCAGCGCCTGCCGCAGGAAAGTGCGGAGCGCCCGCATGAAAACCGGCGGATTGAACCCTCAACTTCCCAGAGTGCTTCAACCTGACCGGAATCCGCTCTACACTGACTTAATCACAACAGCCGCGGCGAAAGCGGCAGGATGGGAGAACCCATGGACATGAACATTTCCGTGACAGCGCTATTTGGCTCGCGCGCGTGCGCGTTTGCGCTCGCCGGATCGCTGCTCGCGGCGTGCGTGGGCGGCGTCGCCGCTCAAGACAAGTCCCTGACGATCAAGCTTGCTACCGCAACCTTGAACGACGCCCAGCACGAATGGATGAAGCGTTTCGCCGTCGCGATCGACAAGAACACGAACGGCCGTATCAAAGCGGAACTCTATCCGGCAAGCCAGCTCGGCACCATCCCACGCATGATCGAGGGCACACAGCTCGGCTCGATCCAGATGTGGGTTGGCCCGCCGGAGTTCCTCGTCGGGGTGGACCAGCGGTTTGAGTTGCTGAGCGCGCCGGGCCTGTTCCAGAATGACCAGCATGCCATAAAAACCATCGCGGACCAGGAGTTTTCCAAGACCTTTCTCGCCATCGGAGCCAACAAGGGACTGATCGGTGCAAGCCTGTTCATGTACGGGCCAGCGGCATTTGCCATGCGGGCGCCGTTCCGCACTCTTGCGGACTTCAGGGGCAAAAAAATCCGCGTGCTGGCATCGCCTTTCCAGACCGAACAGATCGCACGACTCGGTGGGACCGGCGTGCCGCTCACCCTCGGCGACGTGCTGCCTGCGCTGCAACAGGGAACGATCGACGGCACGTTTTCCGCGGTGCCGATCTTCACCACGCTCCAGTATGAGGGCGCCGCCAAGTACATGACCGAAACCGGCCAAGCCTACATCTTCAGCATTGCCATGGTGAGCAAACGGTGGTTCGACGGCTTGCCTGCCGACTTGCAGGGGCTGGTCATGGCCGCCGCCAAGCAAGCCGGAGTCGAGGCGACACCATGGTCGCTCGATTTCATCAACTCGCAACGCAAGCTATGGACTGACAAAGGCGGCGAGATAATCCTGCTCCCGGCCGCCGACAAAGCCGAGATGATGAGCAAGCTCGCATCCGTGGGCGACGACATCGTCAAGACCAAGCCCGAACTCAAACCGCTGTGGGACCAGATGGTCGCGACTGCGAAGCGCAGCAACTGATCGCTTCTCCCTCCCCGTCTTCGGGGAGGGCCGGGGCGGGGCAGCACCGCAGTACGACTCGGGGCTCGCGCCCCCACCCTACCCTCCCCCGCAAGCGGGGGAGGGATAAGAGATCGGGGCTTGAATGATTTTCATCAACGCACTCGTCGTCGCTGTTCAGGGCTTGACGGCTGTGCTCATGCTCATCGCGGTCGCGCTCAACGCCGCCAACATCGTCGGCCGCTATGTGTTCTT
>DATGCX010000139.1:0-7176 GCA_035311445.1 Xanthobacteraceae bacterium
GCTGATCGAAATCGAGGGCGTTGCCGCAGCCCCCGCGAAAGCTTGACAGAGGGTCCGTGCCGGCGATCGGCCCGGCAACAAGAGTAAGCACTTGTAACCTATGACATCCAAGCCCGAGATCGTCATTCATTCGCCTCGTCCTGCACGCGAGAGATTTTGAGCGGTTAGGCACTGACAAATGGAGAAACCCATGACTGGCAAACAGATTGCCCTCACACGTCGCACATTGGTGACGGGCGGCACGACCGGGGCCCTTGCTGGATTGTGCGCTCCGTTCATTCGCCTTGCGTGCGCGGCGCCGACGACGATTCGCTATGCCACCGGCGGCGGCATCGGTCCCAACGAGATGGAGACGGTCATCTATCTCGATTGGATGCAGAAGAACGTGCTCAAGGGTTATGGCAAGGACTATACCGTCGATATGACCTTCACCCGCGGAACGCCGGAGGCCGGGACGCTACTCGCCGCCGGTCAGGCTGACATGGCTACGCTGTCGTTTGCCGTCTTCGCCACCTCTGTTCTCAAGAACATCGTGCCCGACGGTATGAGCATCGTCTCGGATAACTATCAGGATGGTCGGCCCGGCTATGCCCAGAACACGTTTTTCGTTCTGAAGGATTCGCCTATAACCTCGACGCAGGATCTAAAAGGCAGGAGGGTCGGAATCAACGCGTTCGGCTCCGCGGTCGATCTCGCTTTGCGCGTTAAGCTCAAGAAGGATGGCATCGATCCGCGCAAGGATCTGACCATCGTTGAGGTGGCGTTCCCCAATCAGGCTGCCGCCATACGCGAAAAGCGAATCGACTGCGGCATCTTGATCCTGCCATTCATGAACGCGGAGATCCGCAAAGGTGATCTGCGTGCCCTCTTTACCGGCGGCGACGCCTTCGGTCCCTACTCGGTAATCTTCCAGGTGGTCACCAACGAGTTCCTGAAGAAAAATCCCGAGGCGGTAAGGTCCTTTCTTGCGGACTACGTGCGCGGACTGCAGTGGTTCTATGATCCCGTCAACCGCAGGAAAGCGGTCGAGATCACCGCCGAGTTCACCAAATCACCCGCGGAGGTGCTGGACTCCTACTTCATGACAGAGCGCGACTACTACCGAGACCGCAACGCCTGCGTCGGCGTAGTAACCATTCAGACCCCAATCGACGCCATGTACAGCGAGGGACTAATCGATCGTCCAGTCAAGGTTTCAGAGCACCTCAACACGTCGTATCTGCCGTATGCTTGCTCGGCATGATCAGCATATGCGTCAAGCATCTGAATAAACGCTACCGGGCGAGAGACGGCGACGTGGCAGCCCTCGCCGACGTGGACATCGACATTGCGGAAGGTGAGTTCGTCACCATAGTCGGACCTTCCGGCTGCGGCAAAAGTACGCTCCTCTACATTCTCGGCGGCTTTATCGGCGCGGACGGCGGGATCATTGAGATCAATGGCAAGGCCGTGACCGGCCCCGGTGTCGATCGCGGCGTCGTCTTCCAGGAGTATGCGCTCTTTCCGTGGCTGACGGTCGCGCAAAATATCCGCTACGGCCTCGAGATGAGCGGAGCGCCGCGCCAACGGTGCGAAGAAACCGTCGAGCGGCTTGTCCGCACGATCGGGTTGCAAGGCTTCGAGCACCGTTTTCCGCGCGAGCTGTCGGGCGGCATGAAACAGCGCGTGGCGATCGCCCGAACGCTTGCTTACGATCCAAAGATCCTGCTGTTAGATGAGCCGTTCGGCGCGCTCGACGCCCAGACGCGCGAGGTGATGCAGGACGAACTTCTGCGCCTGTGGCAGGCAACCCGCAAGACCGTCATGATGGTCACCCATGACGTCAACGAGGCGGTCTACTTGTCCGAACGCGTGCTCGTGATGTCGTAGCGGCCGGGACGGATCGTCCAGGAATTCAAGGTCGCCATAGATCGAACTTGCGAGCGCGAGGTCACGGTGCTCAATGAGGATTTTAATCAGTTGCGCAATGAAGTCTGGCTAGCCGTGCGCCGCCAAGCCGGCGCAAGGAGCGTATGAAGTCCATGTCCGGCGTGCCGGGCATGTGGTTGCGAAGCGGCGCCGGATGGGACTCGCTGCGTGCCGCCTGGCACTATCTGCCCATCGCGATCGTCCTGCTCGTGTGGCAGGTCGTGGTCGAGTTCGATCTTGTCAATCGGGCCTTTCTGCCGTCGTTCGGCGAAACGCTGAGCGCCTTGTGGGAAATGACCCGCAACGGTGAGATCGGCTTCAATCTCCTCGTTTCGCTGTATCGCGCGTTCGCGGGGCTTGCGATCGGTTCCATCATCGGTGTGGCGATCGGACTGGCTATGGCAACCTCCCGCCGGGCCGATGAGTTCTTCGGGCCGTTGGTAGCGACCACCTACTCACTGCCGAAATCGTCGCTGGTGCCGCTGTTCATTCTCTGGTTCGGGATTGGCGATGTCGCCAGCATCGTATCGGTCGTTCTTGCTTGCCTCCTGCCCGTCATCGTGAGCACCTACCACGGCGTCCAGTCGGTGCCGCCGGTGATTGTTTGGAGCGCGCGCGCAATGGGAACGCCGCATCACTTGATTCTGTGGCGAATCCTCCTGCCGAGCTCGCTGCTCTCGATCTTCACCGGAGTGCGCATCGCGCTCGGATTCTGTTTCGTCCTGACGATCTCGGTGGAGATGATTGCCGCCAAGACCGGGATCGGCAAGCTCATCTTCCTGTACGGAGAAAACGGTGCCTACGCGTACATGTTCGGGGGGCTATTGGCGATCGTGATCGTCGCCTACGCCGCCGACAGAACCCTTCTGGCGGCGATGAACCACCTTCTGCGTTGGGACGATTCCATTCACGCGGCGCACGTCGGTGGTTGAGAGAGCGGACGCCCCGTATGGACCGATCGGCCTCGCGTGGGCAGGGCTGCGCCATTGCTATCCACTGCTGCTCGTGATCGTGGCGTGGGAATTGGTCGCGCGGGGCGGACTGGTCCGGCCGCTATTTCTGCCGACCGTCACCGCCGTGCTGGAGCAATTCTGGATCCTGCTGGTCGAGGGCGAGATCGTCGGCCCGCTACTGGTGAGCCTCTATCGCGCCTTTGCCGGCCTCATGCTGGCGGTGGTGTTCGGCGTCTTCATCGGCTTGCTGATGGCCCGTTCGAAATGGGCAAAGTGGGCGCTCGACCCGCTGGTATCGTTCGCCTTTCCGGCGCCGAAGATCGCGTTCGTGCCCATCTTCATCCTTTGGTTCGGCATCGACCATCTGTCAAAAATCCTGCTCGTCGCCTTCACCTGCATCTTTCCCATAATCGTCGCTACCTATCACGGCGCGGTGGCGGTCAGCCGGACCGTGATCTGGTCGGCGGAGGCAATGGGGACGCCGGAAGGCAAGATGCTCTATCGGATCATCTTTCCCGCCACCAAACCGCATATTTTCAGCGGCGTGCGTGTGACCGTGCCGGTGGCGTTGATCATCGCGTTCACGGCCGAGATGATCGCTGGCGGCGGCGGCGTGGGTGCCGCCTTGATGTTCGCCCAGCGCTTCTTCCAGACGCCGACCGTATTCGTCTACATCCTGATCATGCTGGCGACGGGGCTCATCTTTGATCGCGTAATGCTGCGGCTGCGGCATTGGCTCATTCCCTGGCACGACGAGCCGGCCTGATCCGAGAGCACGTCAGCCTGTCAGGAGCAGCTCTGGCGGATGGAGCATCCGCCAATAACCGGAATAATTCAGCGGTTACCTGAAAAGCCTGCAACGTTCCTACAAATTGTCCCATAAAGCTGCGCTTCCGCTGCGCTGCTCGGGCTAGCCGATCGAACGGTGCGGCGCTCGCTTAAGTGGCCCCCGCCGGCGGAGATCGACTGGCTGACGGCGGCCCTCCCTGCGCCATGCGGGCTGTTACCTCGCGCGCGTCCGCCGCGTGACCGAACGCCCGACGGACGTACAGCTCGTCACCTACCACCGCATCGCGCACCGTCGCTGGCTCGGGGGCCCGCCCGGACAGCTAGGCAATCCGGCCGCCTGGGCGTCGTGTGTTCGGACGTCCCACCGTCCCCGAATCAGCTGTGTATCAAGGCCAACAGCGTGAGAGTTGATGGTCTTCCGCGGTAATAACTGCCGGACGTCTGTTGGTCGCTGTGGCCGCTACCGGATTGCACGGTGACAGACCTGACTAGGAGAGCCCGAATCTGACCATGTAAGCCGTCTTGCTCATGGCGACGCCGAACCTGCCGGAGACTAAAGGACCTTGTACAGGGCGTGCCGCCGATTGCGCGTGTAGGGGCGCACCTGAGTTGGCCAGCGGCCGGCCTCCCCCGCCTTTGCCCATTCGGGACTGACAAGGACGTGCGGACCATCGATCTCATAGACGGCGCTGTAACGCGCCCCCTCGTGTGGGATGTTCGTCTTACCGCCGCCAATGCTCAAGGCGAAGGGCTCTCCCTTGACGCGTGTGGCGGAATGTACTCCCGAAACGTTGAGTAGGTTCGGTATGTGCTCGGTATCGTAGACCTCATTGAAAAGATCCTCCTTGTCCAAGTCCACGTCCATGCTTGCGACGAAGACATATTTCGAGTTGATGGGCATGTGGTCTTGCTCCTTGTTTCGATTGAATGCGTTGTCACGGATGGTTCGTGAAAGATGCGGTCTTCCTGTAAAGATGCGCTTCCGATAAGTGTTTTCTAGTCTGATCATATGCTTCCATTGCATCGTGAACCAACGGACTGCAAGGAGGCAACCGCATGCCGCTTTCCGGGAAGGGGATGCTGATCACGGTGATGGATGCCGATCCGGCGGAAGAGGAGGATTTCAATAAGTGGTACGACCGGGAGCACATCGTCGAGCGGGTGGCGATTGCGGGTTTTCTCGAAGCCCGCCGTTATGTCGCCGCTCTGGCGTCTCCCAAGTACCTGAACTTATACAGCACGGAGAAGCTCGAGACCCTGGACAGTCCAGCCTATCGCGACAAGTTGCAAAATGCGACGCCGTGGACCAGGCATCACAGTTCGAAATTCCGCAACTACACGCGCGTGGCCGCGCGGGTGACGGTGAGCAAAGGTCAGGGACGTGGCGGCACGCTCGCCTTCAGCCGCATTCGCCCGTCGGGATCAAGCCAAAGCGAGTTGCGAAAAGCCATCCTGGCGCGATTCGATTCGGTCGCTGGTCTCGACCGGATCATCTCCACGCACCTGCTTGAGGCCAATCCCACGCTCTCGAATCCGCGGGGAGAAGCCAGCCGCCAACCAGGCTCAGGAGATTGGTATGTGGTCGTGGAGGGAACGGATGCGGGCGCTGTGCAGTGGGCCGGCGATCAGCATTTCGGATCGCGCGCGCAGCTTCCGCATTGCGAACCGATCTCGTTTGGGACCTATCGACTCCTGTGGGATCTTGCCAAAGCCGAGCTTAATCGCTGATTTAAAGTCACAAAGCCCACGCCGGTGCGCCGCATTGCAAGGCCCAAACGGCGCCGTTAGCATTGGCTGATCGTGTGGAGTAGGGGCCTCGGGCATGTGTGCCAACCGGGTGGTCATGACGGGCCCCGGGCCGCCCTCGGTCCTGCGTTACGAGCAGCACGAGATCGCGACGCCGGGGCCGCACGAAGTCCTGATCAGACAGACCGCGATCGGGCTCAATTACATCGACATCCAGCATCGCACCGGCCGCTATGCGCTACCCCGCTATCCCTCGCCGATTGGCATCGAGGGAGCCGGCATCATCGAGGCGGTGGGCGCCGAGGTCGACGCGTTCAAGCCTGGCGATCGGGTGGTCTACTCCTCGATGCCGATCGGCGCCTACTCCGATGTGCGCTTGATGCCGGCGGATCGGCTGGTGCCGCTACCGCCGACGATCCCGGATTCACTCGCGGCGGCGATTTTCACCAAGGGAATCACCGCCCACTATCTGATATTCACCACGTTCGCGGTCAAGGCTGGTGACACCATTCTGGTCCATGCCGCGGCAGGCGGGGTCGGCCTCATTCTTTGCCAATGGGCCAAGCACCTTGGCGCAACGGTCATTGGAACAGTCGGGACCAAGCAAAAAGCTGAAATCGCCCGCGCGCACGGCTGCGACGCGACAATCGTCTACAGCACGGAGGATTTCGTTGGCGCAGTCGAGCGGCTGACGCATGGCAGGGGCGTCGCGGTCGTCTTTGATTCGGTGAGGAAGGATACATTCGAGAAATCGCTGCGCTGCCTGGCGCCGCGCGGACTACTGGTCTCGTTTGGCACCGCCTCGGGACCGATTGCCCCCTTCGACATATTCGAGCTCAACCGGCTCGACTCGCTTTACGTCACAAGTCCAGCCTTCGTGACTCATACCCGGGACCGAAGCGAGTTGCTGCGGCGCGCGGACGCGCTGTTCGGCGCCATCGCGGCCGGGGTTGTGAATATCAAGGTCGGCCGTACCTACCCTCTGGCGGACGCTGCACAGGCGCATGAAGATTTGCAGGCGCGACGCACCACCGGCCTCAGCATTCTTGTTCCGTGACGGTGCACTGCCAGAGAGCGCCCTAAAACGAATCCTGGAATGTTTTTGACATAAGAGCTCGTCGCAAACAGCGAATAGCATGTCCGGATTTCCCCAACTCGCCTGGCTCGAAGCGTTCCGGAATCGCGTCAACGCCGATCCGGAGATGAAGCTCATCGGGCGTTGGTTCAGCACGTCGATCTCACTAAGTTTCGGAGATACGCGTTACGTACTGCGCGTCGACCAGGGGCGCATTGGCGATATTGTGGCGAACCCGCGGATTGATGCGCGAGCGGCTTTCGGATTCCGCGCTCCGGTCGAGGTTTGGTGCAAATTCCTGAGCGCCGCACCACCGCCGCTCTATCATGACTTCTTCGCCATGCTGATGCGGGTTCCCGAATTTGTGATCGAGGGCGATAGCTTCCTTGCGATGCAGAATGCGCGCGCGCTCCATCGCATGATGAATCTTATGCGCGGCACGGAGGCCGGCGGTGGCTGAATTCGAGCCGATTGTCGGCCGCTATCTGCCTGTTAGGTTCGACGGCGTCGACTATCGGATTTTCGTCGAAGAGGCGGGCGGCGGCGTTCCGCTCCTGTGCCTGCACACCGCCGGCGCCGACAGCCGCCAATTCCGCCATGTGCTTAACGATGCCGACGTGACACGCCGATTCAGAGTCATCGCGTTCGATTTTCCCTGGCACGGCCGCTCGAATCCGCCGGCGGATTGGTGGCTCACGCGATACC
>DATGCX010000140.1:0-33075 GCA_035311445.1 Xanthobacteraceae bacterium
CACTGCTGGACAACCAAGCCCTTCAGTGCGGCAGGCGACAGGCGGTCAAGATCATCGGGCAGCGACATGCCCACAAAGAATCCGACTCGCGCCGCCAATGGAATCTTATAATCATACCGCCACGAGTTTTGCCCCTCTTACAACGACGTGTTCTGCGAGACAACGAATCTTTGCATTGCTGCAATGCGATAAATGTCCTCACATTTCGTGCGTGTACCCGCAGGCACCGCGGCAGCCGGTTGGCGGCAATTTGGCTGATCCCGCTTTGCCCTTGCCCAAATGCAATCCGGTTTGGAAGTGCGATCCACACTTTCGCAGGCGCCAGCCGTAGCCGCAGAAAGCATCTCGCATGCAGGCTATCAGCCAATGCCGAAAATCGTTACCATCAGCGCTATTCATTGGGGGAACTCCGTTGCAGTGACACACTGCAAGGCGAAAGGAGAACATCATGCGCGAGAGGTTCTCAGGCTCCATAACAATGGTGACCATTGCTGCGGCTGCTGCCGTCATTTCGGTGTCCATCGATCGTACATCGGCTCAGGCGCCGTCTGCCGCGGCGCCCGCGCCGGCGCTGAAGACGCCCTGGGGTGAGCCCGACCTGCAGGGCATTTGGACCGACGAAAACGACACGCCGCTGCAGCGGCCCGCCAAGTACGCGGCCCAGGAATTTTTCACCCCGACCCAGCGAGCCGAACTGGATGAAGCGCGAACGTCGGTGCTCGTCAACGCTGACGCCGACATACATGCGGAACGACGTGGGACGGCCCGCGATGTCGCCGGCGCCTACAATTCGCAGTTCGTGTCCTTCAAGCGCACCGGCGCGCGCACGTCGCTGATTGTCGATCCGCCCAATGGCCAGTTGCCGCCGCTGACGCCGGAGGCGCAGAAGATAGCTGCCGCCGAGCGGGAATTTCGTCTGGCCCTGCTGCAGGCGACCGATACGTGCAAGGAGAAGTCGCCGGCCTGCGGCGGTGGGAAATATGATCCGACGCCCTCGCCGCGATTCGCGGAGGTACCGCCGCGCTATATCACGGTGGCGATCAATCGCAATGATAGCCCGGAGGACGGCAACCTGGCGAACCGCTGCCTGACCGGCGGGCTGCCCGAGTTTGGCAGTCGGACCGGCAGCTACCGGCGGATCGTGCAGACGCCAAGCGGCATCTCGATGTTCTACGACGTCGGCCAGGGGCAAGGGTGGCAGCGTAATATTGTCATGGACGGGAGCCCGCACCTGCCGGCCACCATCCGCCAGTGGTATGGCGACTCGCGTGGCCACTGGGAGGGTAGTACGCTCGTGATCGACGTGACGAACTTCAGTCCGAAGACTGATTTTCAGGGCTCGCGCGAGAACTTGCACCTCGTCGAGCGCTGGACCAGGACGTCCCCGACGACGCTCGAATACGCCGTGACTATCGAAGATCCGACGGTGTGGACTAAGGCTTGGACCGTCAAGGAAGAGTTCACCAAGCAGAGCGACAAGGAGAACAGGCTTTACTACGAGCCGCGCTGCATCGAGGGAAATTTTGGCCTCCCTGGGTTGCTGCGTGGAGCGCGCATGGACGAGGCGACCTTTGCGCAGGGGCGAGGTCCTGATCCGAGAACCATGGATTACGTAAAGGGCGGTTTCCTGCTGCAAGACGATCCGTTGCGGTAACGCACAGATCTCTGCCGAGTTACGAAAGAGGCCGGGATTTGCTCCCGGCCTCCCGCGTTTCTGACCGTCGAGCGGGCTCTTTGGCTAATCCCGCACGACGTGGTGTAGAACGAGCCGATGCACGGCCTCACCCGCCTTTTGCGGTCCTTCAGCGGTCGTCCTCGTCCTCGGCGCGGCGGTCGTCCTTATCGCGCGGAGCGGTGTAGACGGCGATGCAGCCGAGGGCGTCACTTCCCTTGAGGCCATGAACATCGGTCGCCGACCCGCAGATCTTGCCTGTTGTGGACGGCGGTGTCGTGCCGTTGTTTCCGCGGATCGGCACGTAGACCTGGTTCTTTTTCGGGTCGGCAGCAACCGAGTGGGATCCGACAGCGGTCACGGCGTCGGGGTCCGCGCTTGGAGGCGGTCCGGCGTCCTCAACGCCCAGCTTGGCAGGCGTCGAGCGGGCAAAGAAATAGTGATTATCGCCCGGATTGAACCACGCTTCGTCGGTCCCGCCCTCGCCCGTGACGATCTTGATGGTGCTGCCATCGCGATCGTCGATGATCAGCGAATTCGTGCCGCCGCAGCCGAGACCGATCTGGTGGTCCGGCCCGATCGTAAGGCCCTGCGGTCCCACGCAGCCTGTGGCGGTCGCGATCGTGAACGCTTTCTCGACGCGAAACGGCGCTTCCCCAGAAATCCTCACGACGATGCCGGGTCCGGGCTTAGCATCCGTCCCGGTCGCCGGAATGGCGAGATAGAACTTCTCGTCCCGCGGATTGAACTGGCACTGCTCGATGCCGTTGGCGAGGATATTGTGGCCATTCGGGTCCGTGCCGTCGAACCTGATGCGCTGCAGGACCTTGAAGCTGTCTTCCCCGATGAAGGTGATGAAGTTGTCCACCGGGTCGTCATTGGCGACCAGGACCACGTCAGATTCCGGATTGAAGCACAGTTCGTCGGCTCGACGTATTCCCGGCGTCTTCGTGCCCAAGCCGGTCCCGGTTGGGATCACCGCCTTGGTGGCGCCGGTTTTCAGGTCAATCACCTTGACGGTGCTCGGGCTCAGCAAGCCAGTTGTCGCACTGGGAGACAGCGTCGTGCAACGGGGATTAGAGACCGGGCCATCTGCCGCCCAGACATCGGTATGAGCCCCCTTCTCGATGACGATCACGCCATTCGGCCCGGAAATCGTATCTCTGGCCGGAGGAACAGAACAATCACCGACGAATGGCGGGGTTGCTTGGAGTTCCTTGGTGACAACGTTCTTCTGCGTGTTGACGATGATGACCGTTCCGAAGGGGCCTCCGCTGCCGACGACTCGTGAAGCGGCAAGCGCATAAGTGTGGCTCTTGGGATCGACGAAGCTGATGTCGAACGCCGACAGGATTTGAGCGTCCGGCAACTGCACGATGGTAGTTACGGCGAACTGCTCGTCTGCGATCGATGGCGTCACGGCGACAGCTATGAAAGCGCTGGCGAGACAGGTGGTGGCAAATTGCAAATACGAAGGGTGCCGTCCGTTGTTCGGCATGACAGATCCTCCCCTAGATGAGCGGCCCCACACGCGGCTCAGGAAGGAGCATGGATTAGTTGCGAGGATTTTACTATGGGGAGGATATTGCTTTCGTGATGGTCGTAAGCAGCAAATCTTGTTGATTCGTCTTGCTGATCGGCGGTGACCCGAACGTATTGGCTGATGTGGTGGATGCGCCGCGTCGAGACACAAGTTACGGGACCTCGGAGTCGCAGATTTGCGGTTCCTTCCGTGCACCGCGGCTGCCGGCGAAAGCGACTGACGAATGTCGCTGCGTTCGCAAGGACGAAAAAGCGCAGGCTCCCTGGTGAACTAAATCGCTGGTCGTCAAGTGTCCTCAAAGGCACGGGGACCAGAAAAACAGGTTGCGCGTCAGCGGTGCCGCCGCAAGAACGACTTAATCAGGGTTAACCTCGCCGACGGTTCATGCGCTTTCCGCGCGATCGGCTTGCCATTGGGGGGAACCACCATGCGTCTCATCCGCATCTCGGCCCTGCTTCTGTTCGCAGCAATTGCATGCGTCTCTGAGGCCTCGGCGCAAGTCGCCGTCGCGATCACCGTCGCTCCGCCGGTGCTGCCGGTCTACGTGCAGCCGCCTATCCCCGGGCCCGGCTATATCTGGACGCCGGGTTATTGGGCCTACGGTGACGACGACTACTATTGGGTGCCTGGTACGTGGGTGCTGCCACCCGCGGTGGGGCTGCTTTGGACTCCGGGCTATTGGGGCTGGGGCGATGGCATTTACGCCTGGCATGCGGGCTATTGGGGTCCCCACATCGGCTTCTATGGCGGCATCAATTACGGATTTGGCTATACCGGCGTGGGCTATGCCGGCGGCCTCTGGAGGGGCGGCGTGTTCACCTACAATCGAACGGTGAACAATTTCGGCAACGTCTCGATCACAAACACCTACAGCAAGACCGTGATCAACAACAACGTGACGAATGTAACCAACGTCAGCTTCAACGGCGGAACCGGCGGGACGAGCGCAAAGGCGACGCAACAAGAACTCGCTGCCGCCAACGACCAGCACACGGCGGCGACCACGGCGCAGACGCAGCATCAAAATTCAGCCAGCAATAACAAGGCGATGTACGCTTCAACCAACAACGGCCACCCGCAGGTCGCCGCAACCTCGCATGCCGGTCAGTTCAGCGGCGCCGGCGTCGTGAGTGCAAAGACGGTCGCTGGTCCGCCAAGCAACAACCCGGCTGCCGGCACTGGAGCGCAAGGCCCGACCGGAGCCAACAACGTCACATCGGCTAAGCAGCCGGCCGGGATCGGGACTGGTGGGGGCCAGAAGGCTTCCGACACCGCCTCCCATTCCATCAGCGGCGCTGGAGCGAACGGCCCGACCGGAGCCAGCAACGTTACATCGGCTAAGCAGGCGATCGGAACCGGGACTGGTGGGGGCCAGAAGGCTTCCGACACCGCCTCCCATTCCATCAGCGGCGCTGGACAAAATGGCGCGGGACAGGTTCGCACAGGACAAAGGGGCGCAGGGCCTGGCGGCTCAGGATTTGTGGGCGGAGGCCCCGGTAGCGGCCGCGGACCTGGTGCAGGGGGACCAGCAAGGTTCACGGGTGCCGGAGGCCCGGCCGGACCCCACGCTAGTAACTTCGTACGACCCAATGCGCCGAACTTCGGCCCGCCGGGAGCAGCCAGGGTCGGCGGCGGACAAGGCGGCGCGCACCCGCCGGGGAAGGGACCTCCCCCTCATCAATGAAAACGGTGAACTTCACCGCGCAGCAGTGTAGTGCGGTAGAGGTGTCGGCGAGAGTGACGGCGCGGGCGATGCGCCGTCCGGCAGTGTGGAAGTGGTCGAGCCGCTCGGAAAGGATTCGCCGCTGCTCGGCCGCGACAACGTGGTCCTGACGCCGCGCACGGCGTTCTATTCAGTCGAGGCGCTTGAAGAACTGCAGACCAAATGCGCCGCCGACGTGGCGCGGATGCTGTCGGGCGAACCGCCGGTGTGTCCGGTGAAGATGGCGTGAGGGGGCGGGGTATTCGGCGCTGCCAAGGAACAGTGCAGGCGCGAAAGACCGCATCGAGGCTGCGGAGCAAATTATTGTTCTTTTAGTATTGCTTTCAGTCTTCCGAATGTCTCCTCCGGGAAGGTCTTAAGCAGCCGCAATAGATGCTCATCGCCGCTCTTTAGTATCTTCGCTCGAACGTCTGCCGCTAAAGCTTCGCCCTCTCTAACGTCTTCTTCTCCGATTTCCATTCCCCTAGTGATAACGCCGGTGCGGAGCGCTTCTTCCAGTGTCAAATGGAATTGTGCCACGAACGAATGCCCGCAACTTTCGCACTTCTTTGCAGACAAGGAATTTGGCGCGTGACACTGGGGGCATTCTTTAGTTCTGGGAACTCTCCTCGGAAACTCGTAACCGCACAGTGGACAAGTTGATGCCGACATGTCGCATTCAGTGTGACACTCGGGGCACTTCTTCGTCTTGTGCTCTCCAGGGTCCCGCCGCTTCGAGGGCGACATCTCCTGTTCGACCTTTCGAGCGTAGTTCTCCAACAAGTCGAACGACGGCATGACGATATAAGCGCGCGTATCATCGCCTGGTCCGTTTGTTCGCACAACGCGACCAATTGCTTGCCGGAAGGCTAACTCTGTCAGAGCCGAAGAAAGGTAGATCAAAACTCTGAGACGTGGGACATCAACTCCTTCTGACACCATAGCGACCGACACTAGCCATCGCTTGTCTGATTGTCTGAAAGCATCGATCTTACCGTCAGGATTTTGCACCTGATTATGAACTACGATTGGTCTTTCACCTTCGACTATCTCAACAAGTTTTACAAAATACTCTGCGATCTCAATCGAGGGCGCGATTATAAGGCCGCCAGCTTCCGGCATCCGGTCTCGAAGGTCATCTAGCTTTTGCGAGCCGTACTCCAGCATCGTCGCTTGATAGCCCGACCTGATCGGTGTCTTTCCATCTTTCTCGTATTGAGGCGTGCAGGCTAAAGCATAAAAATTGAGCGCCCGCTGAAGTCCGGGTATTCGCTTTAGCTCCCGAGGTAGTTCAGCTGCCCGTTTCCCCGAAACATTCACAATCTCGCCATCGAAGTTGACGTTGAAAAGTCCTTCATGCCGATGAAAAGTTGCTGGCCGGCAGTAATCAAGGTCCACTGCCTGCCCATAGGTGAGCGTAAACGTTCCTGCATCAGGAAAATCAATCGCGCCCGCGTCGTCGTACGCTAGCCAGACCGACTTCTTGCCATCCGAACGAATTGGCGTTCCGGTAAGAATCAATACGAAACGCGCATCGGCGAATGCATCGCTTGCGCCCAATCCCCAGGCGGCCTGGACCGCGGCATGATGATGCTCATCACAAATGAGAAGCGTGCGTTCAGATGTGCAGATTTTTTTGAATTCCGGAGACAGTCCTTGTACTGCTGCCCAGGTGGCACAAACATCCAAATTGTACTTGTCTATGTCTCCATCAGCTGCCGTGACTTTCAGCATGGAGCGCTGCGTGACGGAGCGAAAGTCTGCTGCCCATTGATTTACAACCTCAGAACGAGGGGCAATTACCACTACGCGGTCGATTTCATTTCGTCCCAGCAACGCGTTTGCGATGGAACACGCTGCGATTGTCTTGCCCGCGCCGGGCGCGGCGTTGATCAGGAAATGTTTGTCGGCTCGCTTTGCGACCAACCAGTCTAAAGACTTATTGAGCGCTTGCTCTTGCCAGGGTCGAAGTTTAATCACCAGAAGCTCATGTCATTCATTTGCTGACCCAGTATTCTGTGAACTGGATCTCTTTTATTGGCAGGTTCTTGGGTGCTTCGAAATGTGTCAGTTGGTTCAGTCGGGCCAACGCGACCGCATAGCTGACGCTGCGGGACTTGATCACCCAGCCTTGGCGACGCATTTCTTTGATCACATCGGGCAAATTCGCAACTCCATAGAGAGCAATCGCCTCCAGACGGGTAAGCGGCTTTCCAGAGGCCAAATGTTCACGTGCCGCAAGAGCTAGTCCATTTCGGTACGAGGCCATTTAAGTGGTCCAATAAGGCTCCGGAGCCGAGATTGGGTCCGATAATGGTTGTCGGAAATCTCGTCCCCGAAAATCATGCCCTGCCGCCGTTCAAAATCAACCACTTTCCAGCCATTGTCTCTCCGGAATGCCACGTCGACGTCGAGGGCGAAAAACGGTGGGCGGACCGCTGGTTCGCGGAAGTCGAGTTTTTCCGGCTCCCGGTGCGCCTCGACGATAATTGCGGCAAGCTGCAGGATCTCCCATGCCGGCACGTCGGGCCCTAGAGCTTGCCGCAGTTCCGCAATGATTCGACGAATTTGACTTGGACGCGTCATCACGTAATTCCCCAGAGGTCGGTTTTGCCGCTCGATGTGGAAGGCACACGGTGAAATTTCAAGTTTGCTCCGCGGGCAATTTTTTTGCGAAATATGACAGTGTTGCTGACGCCACTCTGGCTTTGTTTGTGATATGTTGTCTTCGTTCTGAAAAAAGCTCATCCGAAAAAAAACTCACAAGACGCTCGGCGGAACCACCGTCGAGCGCTCAAATTTTTTGCAGTGCTAGGCAGATCGAACGCCGCTAAGTCGAATCGGACTGCCGTGTCGTAGGCGCGCTTCACACCAGTGTCGGTGAACCGGATTCTTCAAGCACAATCGCATTGATATGCCGGCCGTAGTCCGCCTCGCCACGGTGGGTCATACGCCGGTAGCTGAAGAACCTCTCCGCCTCCGCGTAGGTGCACGCTTCCACGTCCTCGATCGTTCCGATCCCGGCCGCGGCGAGCCGCGCCACCACGTAGCCGGCGAGATCGAACATGAAATGCCCCGCGCGTGCGGCCGGGCGGAAGAAGCGCGCGTTGGCGGGGTCGGCGGCGACGAAACGGTCCCGCACGTCTGTTCCGGTCTCATAGTTCGGCTGGCGGATCATCGGCCCGAGCGCCGCGACGATCCGCTCCGGCGCGGCACCGAGGCGCTCCATGGCCGCGATCGTCGCATCGGTCACACCCGCGAGCGCGCCGCGCCAGCCGGCATGGGCCGCTCCGATCACCCGCGCCTGCGCATCAGCGAACAGCACCGGACCGCAATCGGCCGTCGAAATGCCGATGGCGAGGCCCGTAACCGCTGTCACGATGGCGTCGGCGCGAGGGCGCGTCTCGGCGCGCCAGGGCGCGACAGCTACCACAGCCTCAGGAGAATGGATCTGATAGCACGTGAGGAGACGCTCCGGCGGCACGCCCATGGCGCCCGCCATGCGGGCGCGGTTTTCCGCCACATTGTGGGGTGCATCGTTTGAGCCAACCCCGGCATTGAGACTCGCATAGACCCCGCCCGATACGCCGCCGGCACGCGTAAAAAAGGCATGCCGAATACCGGTGAGTTGCGCCAGTGTGTGCGCCCGGAGCGGTTGCGTCATGGCGCGAACCCCGGAAGCTGCGCGATCTCCGGCGCGGAAAACCCGAGCACTTTGAACAGCGAACCCATCTGGTCCGGCCCTGTTCCGGCGAGGCGCTCAAGGGCTGATGCGATGCCAAGGCGCTGGTGCTGGGCCGCGTGTGCTTGCAGCACCGCGGCGCGCGCCTCGATGCCGAGGCGCTTCAGCCACGTGCCTTGTTCGACTGGACCGTGAACGCGTGCGCCAGCCGCCTGCGCGGCCTTGCCCAGCGCCTCGAAATCCACATTGGCGGTGAGGTCGGTCAGTCCCGCCGATTCGAGCGGGTTCGCATAACGATGCCACCGTACCCCCTGGAAGGTGTCGCCGGTCGCACTGTTGAGATGGCCGTAGTCGATGACGAGCGCCGCCCCCCCCGCAGCTACCCGGCGTGCGATCTCGATCGCCAAATCATCGGGCCTCCACTCGAAAACTGCGCCGACCGGCGCCTGCGCCACAGCCGGCGGCAGCTTCGCCGGTAGATCGGGCAGCGGATCGTGTGTGACGGCCAGCGCCAGTTCGTCGTCAATATCGACGACGACGGCCCGTTCGTGCCAGCCGGTGGCGCGGCGCTCGGCTTGCCGGATCGGCAGCGCGTCGAAAAATTCGTTGGCCACAATGATGCAAGGCCCGGCCGGCACCTCGTCGATTGTCGCATGCCAATGCAACGGCACATTATCGATGCCGCTCAACGTCTGGCGTTGCTTGCGTTGTAGATCGGGGCTCGTCTCGATGAAATGCACGCGCACGGCCTTGCGGAATTCTGGTGCCGCCCGGGCAGCGCGAAGCGCATCCGCCATCATTGTGCCGCGACCGGGACCTAACTCGATCAACGGGACCGGGTCGGGCGCTCCCATCGATTGCCACACCTCGGCAGCCCACAGACCGATCAATTCGCCGAACATCTGACTGATCTCCGGCGCCGTGATGAAATCGCCGGCCATGCCGAATGGAGTGCGGCGGTTGTAGTAGCCGTGCTGCGGATCGTAGAGGCATATATGCATAAACTCGGCAACCGGGATCGGTCCGGTGTGTGCGATGCGCCGGCGAATTTCCACGTCGAGCGGGGTGCTATATTCCGACATCACGGGTGGGCGGGCTGGCGCCGCAGCGCGAAGGTGATGAGTAACACACCGGCGATGAACAGCGGCACGCAGAGCAGCATGCCCATGGTCATGCCGCCCCACAGGAAACCGAGTTGCGGGTCGGGCTCGCGGAAGAATTCACAGAACGACCGTAGGATAGCGTAACAGGCCGCGAAGGCGCCGAGGATGAGGCCGGGACGCTGAAGCGCGCCAGCGCGCACCAAAAGACCGAGCACGATCAGCAAGGCGAGCCCTTCGAGGCCTGCCTCGTAGAGCTGGCTTGGATGTCGTGGGATCGGCCCTCCGCGCGGAAAAATGATCGCCCAGGGCACGTCCGCGAACCGGCCCCACAGCTCACCATTGACGAAATTCGCAAAGCGGCCGAGCAGCAGCCCGATCGGCGCGACGGCGCACGTGATGTCGCCGAGCGGCAGTATCGGCAGGCCCCGCCTCGATGCGAACCAAATCACCGCGGCGACACAACCCAGAAACCCGCCGTGAAAGGACATGCCGCCGTTCCAGACCTGCAAAATTTCCGACGGGTGCTCGATGAAATGCGGCAGGTTGTAAAACAGCACATAACCGGTCCGGCCGCCCAGGATGATGCCGAGCGTCACCCACAGAATGAAGTCGTCGAAATCCTGGACGGTCAGCGGCGCTGGGCCGCCCCAATTTCGTTCGTTGCGGATGATGGCGCGCGCATAGAGCCAACCCAGCAGGATGCCAAAAATATACGCGAGTGCATACCACCGGATCGCAAAGGGCCCGATGGTGACCAGTATCGGATCAAGGTCAGGAAATGGAATAATCGAGACGGGCATAAAAGTACCCAAGGTCAAGGCACGTGAGGCCCGCGTGAACCGCGATCCAGTTCAAGCGCGCACCGTAGCGCATCTAGCCGCCCCGGACCTTGCGCACAAGCGTCCCGATTGCCATTGTAACACCCAGAGCGAGGGCATTTGGCGGCGGCCCTTCTACGCCTTTGACTTTGATAGGCATTTAGACGCAGCCAGGCGCCATCAACGCGGGCACGAGTCGGAAAGTGCGGAGACGAGCAATGGTGCAAACCACAGGGCGGCTTTACGACGAATTTGCGAGATTGATGAACGACGCGGCCGGCGTTGCTCAGGGCGTCAAGCGTGAGTTCGATTCCGTCATGCGTAGCCAGGCGGAGCGGATCTTACGCGATTTGGACGTCGTCCATCGCGAGGAGTTCGAGGCCGTGAAGGAAATGGCTCGGCTGGCGCGCGAGGAAAACGAGGCCTTGAAGACGCGCATTGCGACGCTTGAGGCTAGGCTCGGGACATCGTCGGGTGGCGGATAGCCCGGAGTCCCTCCCGTCTTCGGGGAGGGACATGCGGTCGGACGTCGATTTCTGCTGATTTCTAGTTTCTGCTGATCTGATTCTGCCGGTGTATGGATGTGTTGTCATTCGGCGGCTGCAAGGCTATAAGCCGCACGGCCGCGGTCCCAGAACACCCCTGGAGGTCGGCCGCGGGAATCGGCTGCTTGGGCAGCAATCAGTTTAACGCACAGCTGAGACGAGGGCCGCCTCAGGCGGATGCTCGTTGCACTGCGCAGAACGAGGAATACGACAATGGCGACCGTCAAGGAAATCAAGGCGACGGCACGTCCGCGGGCCGGCAAGGGGGCCGCCCGGGCCGTACGTCGCGCCGGCCGCGTGCCCGGCGTTATCTACGGCAACAATGAGCCCCCGCTCAACATCTCGCTTGATCATGCTGAGCTGCGCCAGCGCATCTATGCGGGCAAGTTCCTGACGAGTCTTTACGACGTCGAGGTGGACGGCACCAGGCATCGCGTGATCCCGCGAGATTTCCAGGTCGATCCGGTCCGCGACATGCCGGTCCATGTGGATTTCATGCGGCTGGGCGAAGGGGCCACTATCCGGGTGCGCATTCCGATCCGGGTGATCAACTCCGACCTTTCGCCCGGCATCAAGCGCGGCGGCACCATCAATGTCGTAACGCATACGATCGACATTCGCTGCCCCGCCGACGCCATTCCGGAGGCGTTCGAGGTCGACGTGACGGGACTGGAGATCAATCATTCCAAGCATCTCAGCGATATCAAGCTGCCTCGGAATGTGCGTCCCTTCATGCGTGCCGACGCCACGCTGGTGACTATCGTGCCGCCGTCCGGCTATGCTGAAGAAATGAAGGCGGCCGCCGAAGCCGCGGCCGCTGCTGCGGTGGCCGCCGCTGCCGCTGGTCCGGCCGCTCCTGCGGCTGCTCCGGGCGCCCCCGGCGCTCCCGGCGCTCCCGGCGCTGCACCAGCGGCGTCCGCTGCGCCCGCATCGGGAGGCGGCGAAAAGAAATAAGCCGGGCGCGCCATGCGGCTCTTGGTTGGGCTCGGCAATCCGGGCCCACGCTACGCCGGCAACCGTCACAATATCGGCTTTATGGTGGTCGAGGCCATCGCCCGCCGCCACCGCATTGTCCCGTGGCGGCGGCGTTTTCAGGGGGTCGCGGCGGAAGGTCCGATCGAGGGTGAGCGCGTTATCCTGCTGCTGCCGGGGACGTACATGAACGATTCCGGACGGGCGGTCGCGGAAGCGGCGCATTTCTACAAGGTCGACATCGGCAATATCGTGGTCTTCCATGACGAGATCGATCTGCCGGCCGCCAAGGTGCGGGTTAAAACCGGCGGCGGCGTCGCGGGCCATAATGGCCTGCGGTCGATCTCTTCCCACGTCGGCAACGATTACCGCAGAGTGCGCATCGGCGTCGGCCATCCGGGCGTCAAGGAGCTGGTATATCCCTACGTGCTCAGCGACTTCGCCAAAGACGAGCGGCCCTGGGTCGAGGCTTTGTGCGACATCATCGCGGACAGCGCGCTGATGATCGTCAACGGGGCAGACTCGGCCTTCCAGAACAAGGTGCACCTTGCCATGCAGGCCAAGGGGTTCGGGGACAAGCCGGACTAAAAGTAAAGTTCACGTGATAACCCGCGCACACGTATGCCCCAGATATTTTGCGCGGCCTGCCAACCAGTTAACGAGCGGTCCATGGGCTTCAAATGCGGCATTGTCGGGTTGCCGAACGTCGGCAAATCGACCCTCTTCAACGCCTTGACGTCGACCGCGGCAGCGCAGGCGGCGAAATATCCGTTCAGCACGATCGAGGCCAATATCGGCGAGGTGGCCGTGCCGGACCCGCGCCTCGATGTGCTGGCGAAACTCGCCAAGTCGGCCAAGATCGTGCCGACCCGTATCGCCTTCGTGGACATCGCGGGACTCGTCAGCGGCGCCTCCCGAGGCGAGGGGCTCGGCAACCAGTTCCTCGCCGTAATCCGCGAGGTCGATGCTGTCGCGCATGTGGTGCGCTGCTTCGAGAATTCCGACATCTCTCACGTGAACGACCGGATCGATCCGATTGCTGATATTGACACGATCGAAACCGAGTTAATGCTCGCCGATCTCGACAGCCTCGAGCGGCGCATCGACGGACTGGAGAAAAAGTCAAAGGGAGGAGATGCCGAGGCGAAGCTTACCCTCGATCTCGTCGACCGCGCGCTTGCCCTGCTGCGTGAGGGCAAACCGGCGCGGTTTGTCGAGGTCAAGCCTGACGAGGACAAGGCGTTCCGCGGCCTCGGCCTGCTGACATCGAAGCCGGTGCTCTATGTCTGCAACGTGGACGAAGCTTCAGCCGCGACGGGCAATGACTTTTCGCGCAAGGTCGAGGAACGCGCCAAGCAGGAGGGCGCTGCTGTGGTGGTGATCGCGGCGCAGATCGAGGCTGAAATCGCGGTGCTGCCCGCAACCGAGCGCGCCGAATACCTGGCCGCGATCGGTCTCAAGGAGGCCGGGCTCGACCGCCTTATCCGGGCCGGTTATGGCCTGCTGCGCCTCCTGACATATTTTACGGCCGGTCCCAAGGAAGCGAAGGCCTGGACCATCACGCGCGGCACCAAGGCGCCCCAGGCAGCCGGCGTCATCCACACTGATTTCGAACGCGGCTTTATTCGTGCCGAGACCATCGCGTATGACGATTACGTCGCGCTCGGCGGCGAAGCGGGCGCCCGTGAGGCCGGCCGATTACGTCTCGAAGGCAAGGAGTACGTGGTCGCCGATGGCGACGTCATGCATTTCCGGTTTGCGACCTGACGGGAATTCCAGTCTGCTGTGATGTGCGCTTTCGCGGATTTCAAAGTTGGGGATGTCGCGGAATTCGGCCGGGTCACAGCAGCGGACATCAAGTCCTTCGCGATTGATCTGCAGCCGATGCATCTCGACGGGCCGCCGTCCAGAACACGGCTGTGGGCGCTTTTCGAGAGTCGGGGCCGGCCATGGTCGGGAATGACGCGATTTCCGGGAAGGGGCCCCGCATAGCCGAAATTGCACGGCGGGGTAGCGCTTGCTCCTTCCGCGCGCGCATTATTTTCGACGAAAATTCTGTACCCCGGTCCGTCTTGCGGAGGTCTCGCGTCGCTCCTAACTACCGGAAATCAGCCTTTTGCGCGGCAATAGTTGGCGCGGTAACCTTTTGTAGGGCAACATTAGTGAGGGAGGAACGTAATGGAACTCCTCAAGCTCGTCGCCCTCGACCGGGACGACCTCGAGGTGGTTTCGACCCACCTGCAGGACGCGACGCTCAGCGTTGGCGACGTCCATTGGCTCCCGTCCGAAAAACGGCTGGTGATTGGGGTGGCACGGTTCGACTGGGAGGGGTCGCTTGGGGGAGCCTCGCAATTCCAGCGTCGTCGCACCGCGCTCCGCTTCGACCGCGTTAACGCTATCAAGTGCCGCAATGTCAATTGCAAAGATAAACAGGCAATGCTCAATCTGCTCGCGGTCGAGTTCGACGAGACCGACCCACCGGGCGGCGTGGTCACGCTCATATTTTCGGGTGGTGCAGCATTGCGACTTGACGTAGAGTGCCTGGAATGCGAGTTGGTCGATCTCGGCCCGGTGTGGACCGAGACGTGCTGTCCGACCCACGCGGATGTCGATGATGTCAGGACGGCGTGAACGAGGTGACGTTCAAGCCTTTGCCGCAAATTAACCGCTTCCGCTCTCGCGACGGAGCGCGGCAAATTTCCTTTCCAATGGACGTCGGAAGCACGGCTCCTCCGTTTGGCGGACCGCTTTGGGGGCCGCGCGCGCGGGCTTGCCGCCAGCCATAAGATCCAGTGCCTCGGGAACGAAGCCGGCTTGCCGACGCTTGCCGATATCGAGGCGGTATGGCGCAAATTCGGCGAGGCGCCGAGCGCCTTTGCTCATGCTGCATCGCGCAGCGAACCGAATAGGGCGAGCGACCTCAAGCCAAGGAAAGTGGCCGCAGAATGCACGATCACGTGCGACGGAATAGCTTTGAGATAAGAACGAAAGCGTCCTTTCTGCTCGAAGCGCTGCCGGAACTCTGAACCAGCCAGGTAATCGACAATGCGCGGCGCTATCCCGCCGGCGATGTAAACGCCGCCCCGTGCACCATAGGAGAGTGCCACATTGCCGGCGAACCCGCCAAGCATGGCGCAAAACATATTGAGAGACGTCTGCGCGGTCCGGCAGGTTCCCTTCAGCGCCGCATGCGTGATCTCGGCCGCATTGCGTGTTGGAGCATCGATCCCGTCGAGCGCCGCTATCGCGTGATACAGATTCTCCAGGCCGGGCCCCGAGAGTGCCCGTTCCGCCGATACGTGGCCAAAGCGCTGGCGCAAATGTTCGAGGACCTCGTCCTCCTGACGTGAGCTGGCTGACAAGGTCGCATGACCGCCTTCGCTCGCGATGACGATCCATTGCTGACCATGGGGCAGCAGGCCGGCGACGCCGAGGCCCGAACCGGGCCCCAGGACGGCCATCGGCGCGGCCACGCTCGCGTGCCAGCCGCCCAGCGTGCGCAGGTCCTTTCCCTGCAGATGCGGCAAGGACAGCGCCGTTGCTTCGAAATCGTTGATGATCCGAACAGTTCCAAAATCGAATTGGTCGCGCATCTCGCGGCCGTCAATAATCCACGAAAGGTTGGTTAGAATGCAGCGTTCGTCTTCCACCGGCCCTGCGACGGCAAACAGCGCATGATTAATAACAATCTTGCGCGGATGTGCTTGCAAGAAATCCCGCACGGCGTCGGCAAACTGCGGATATCGCGCAACTTCAATCCACGTGACTGGCCCCAGCGCGCCATCCGTCAACAAGGCGAATCTCGCATTGGTCGCACCGATGTCGCCTAATAGCACGATGTTAGCGGAAGCGGTCATCGATCGCCTTCAACACTGCTGCGAGAAAATCTGCGATCTCCCGTCAGACATAGCCGGTACGCAACTTGCAACGGATCGGCTTGCAGCCCCGTCAGGGCGATGGGTGGATCATGATCCGGCAACATAGTCAACAGCGACGCCAAACGTCTGGTTCCAAGAAATGGCCGCAACACCGGCAAAACAATCGGCCTCGTTGCCACGCTCGACACGCGATGGTTGATAACAAGGGTGAGAAATTCAGGCTGCGATATGGAGCTTGTGGCCGACGCCTGCGGGAAGGCTGGCATGCTGCGTCGCCGCAGCAAGCACCTGCACCATCGCGCCAAAGGCCGCGCTGAAACGGCCCCGCGTCAAAACAGGCCCGTCAAAACAGGCCCGTTGACGAAACGGGCTTTTGCTTATAATTTAACCAAATGGTAAACTATCAGTCTCAGCTCCTCAACGGAGTCTTTGCTGCTCTGTCCGATCCGACGCGGCGCGCCGTGTTGGTCCGCCTGAGTGAGGCGCCGGAACTCTCGGTCACCACACTGGCCGAGCCGTTTTCCATGACGTTGCCGGCTGTGCTCAAGCATCTCGACGTGCTTGAAGGCGTCGGGCTGATCCAGCGGCACAAGCGCGGGCGCACAGTATCCTGCCGGCTCAACGCCGCTCCACTGCAGGAGGCACAGCGTTGGCTCGCTCATTACGAGCAGTTCTGGTCCGACCGCCTCGACGCTCTTGCACGCTATCTCGCGGAGGAAGCGCCGGACACGATCGCCGATACAAGACTGGATGCCACAACCAAGCCGACGCCAAATGCGGAGCCTGTACCATGTTCACCGATGCTCAATCCGCCGCTGCCAAGCGCCCAAAGCCGAGTCTTACCATCAAGCGCAAGCTCGCAGCGTCGCCGGAGCGCTGCTTCCGCGCCTGGACTGACCCGGCAGCGCTGAAGCGCTGGTTCGGCCCTAACAAAATGGCAGTCGTATTGGCCGAAACGGATCCGCGCATCGGCGGTCGCTACCACCTCGTGATGCGCTCGCACGACGGCGAGGAGCACGACGTCAGCGGCGAGTTCCGTGAAGTGGTGACAAATCGCAAGCTGGTCTTCACCTGGGCTTGGCGCAGCACGCCGGAACGCCAGTCTCTGGTGACGATTGAATTCGTGCCTGAAGGCGCCGCGACCGCCCTGACCCTCACTCATGAGCAGTTCGTCGACGAGGCAGCCCGCGACCGCCATCATCACGGCTGGACCGCTTCACTCGACAAGCTTGCCACGTTCGTCGCCTGAAAGTTCATTAGCGTATGTCTGCCAATGGAGGTTGTGATGTCGAGCGTCGAAATCATCGGTTTTGCACCATCGACCTACACACGCACGGCCCGCATGGTATGCGAGGAGAAAGCTATCCCTTATGAACTCAAGCCGTCGCCGCCCCATGCACCCGAAGTCACCGCCATCCATCCATTCGGAAAAATTCCGGTGATGCGCCATGGCGATTTCGAATTGTGCGAGTCGAAGGCGATCGCCACCTATCTCGACCTTGCGTTCCCAGGGCCACGCCTGTTTCCGACCGAACCGCGGCATGCGGCCCTTACGGAGCAGTGGGTGTCGCTGGTCAATACCCGAATGGACGGAACTCTGATCCGCACTTATCTGTTCGGCTATATTTTCCCCAAGACCGAAGACGGCAGGCCGGACCGCAAGACGATCGACGCGGTTTCGCCCGCGCTCGCCGAGGAGATTGGCCTGGTCGACCGGGCAGTGGCGAAGGCGGGGTATCTGGCGGGCGACAGCTTCACCTACGCGGACATCAATTTGATGCCGATCCTCTATTACGTCCGCAACTTCCCCGAAGGTGCCACCGCCATAGCAGCCGGAAAATCACTGTCCGCCTATTACGACCGACTCGCCGCGCGGCCGAGCTTCGTAAACACGATGCCTCCGCCTCCACCGCCGCGGCAGGCGAAGCCATCGTAAGCATTCTCAACCGGAGGACAACAGCCATGCCGGATCATCAAGTGGTCTCCCGCGAAGAATGGCTCGCCGCCCGCATCAAGCTACTCGCCGAGGAAAAGGAATTCACGCGTCGCCGCGACGCGTTGACCCGCCATTGCCGTGAACTGCCTTGGGTGAGGATCGACGACTACGTGTTTGAAGGCCCCGGTGGCACGGTGCGTCTGTCCGACTTGTTCCGAGGCAAGTCGCAGCTCATCATCTATCACTTCATGTTCCATCCCGACTGGAACGCGGGCTGCAAAAGCTGCTCGTTCTGGGCCGACAATTATGAGCGGATCGTCGCGCATCTGCGCGCGCGCGACACCAACCTGGCGGCGGTCTCACGGGCGCCGATCACCAAGATCGAGGCTTTCCGCAAACGGGCGGGCTGGACCTTCGAATGGGTCTCGTGCGGCGCCGACGGGGTCTTCAATCACGATTTCGGCGCCTATCTCACCAAGGACGATCTCGCAAAGGAAGGCAACAACACCAACTACGGGACCCGCCGCTTCACCATTGAAGATGTGCCTGCCATCAGCGTGTTTTCCAAGGACGCCGACGGCGGCCTATATCACACTTATTCGACCTATTCGCGCGGGCTCGACATGTTCAACGGCGCCTACCACTACCTGGATATCGTCCCCAAGGGGCGCGACGAGGAGAAGCTCAAATATCACATGGACTGGGTGCGGCTACGGGATGAGTACGCGTGAACTCGTCGATCGCAGGATGGGTTTTGGGTTGAGCCAAGCGCAACCCATCCTAACCCGCTACGGCCCACCTTCGCAGCCGTTTCACGCCATCTGGAGGACCGACATGAACAGCATCCGCAAAGGAAAGGCGCACGCGGTCGCCGACACCGCGGAAGGACACCTCACCGCCAGCGTGGAACTTGCGGCTGCCCCGGAACGCGTGTTCCAAGCTCTGGCCTCGAAGGCAGTCACAGATTGGTGGGTCAGGGCCGGTGTCTTTGATACGCGGGAGTGGGCGGGCGATGTTCACGCTGGAGGGCGGTGGCGCGCCTCCGGCATCGCCCGCGGCCAGCCTTACGCGCTCGAAGGTGAATTCCTTGAGGTCGATCCGCCGCGAAAGCTCGTGCACACGTGGCACCGCGTCGGAACGCCGACCACACCGACGACCGTGGCGTACGAACTGGAGCGGCTCAACGGGGGAACGCGCGTCACGCTCCGGCACGCCGGTTTCAGTTCGCCCGAGATATGCACCAGCACGGCGATCGGATGGGAGACGAGTTTCGAGCGGCTGGCAGAGTCCCTCGCGCCGTAACTTTCGCTCAGACCACATCTTGCTGATATGCATCCGCGTTGACGGACGACCGCAAAGCGGCGCTACATGCAGCGCTTAACGCAGGGCAGGACTGCCGGGGCGCGCCAGACTGCCAGGTGGCCGAGCATATGGAACGTACGACATCGCGGAATTGAAGTTGGATGGGTTGCGCGCCAGCGAAACCCGTCCTACGCGGCAAACTCAACCATCTTCCTCATGCAGCAGCACCAGAAACCCGGACAGCCCACCGGCAGCAATCGGCAGCCAAGCCGCCAGCGACGGATAAAGCAACTCCGCCTTGCTCAAGTCCTCCGTCACTTTGGAAAGAACATAGATCGCAAATCCGGCGACGACGCCAAGCAGAATTCGCTGCGGCACCCCGCCAAACCGGAACGCTCGCAGGCTAACCGACGACGCCAGCAAGATCATTGCGGCAAGTAGGAATGGCCGCGCGATCAGGATCTGATATTGCAGGCGATAGCCCGCCGCCGCAAGACCGGAGTCTTCCACAAATCGGATATAGGTTGGCAGATGCCAAAATCCGACGGTGTCGGGCGCAGCAAAACTTTCAGCCACCTGCTCGCGCGTGAGCTTGGTTGGCAACAGATAGGAATCGAACTCATACGGCGGATTATTGAGCGCGAAAATTCTCGCATTGGTCAATTGCCATGCGCCGGGCTGCAATTCTGCGGCCTGGGCTTCGATGCGCTCCTTGAATTCACCTGCTGAATTGAACGTGAATACCGTAATCGTGGTGAGCTTTAGCCCCTGCTCGCGACTCTGCCGGGCGTTGAGGATTGATTCGCCGTCAGCGCCGCGTTGGCGCACCCAATAACCGCTGTCGTAGCCCTCCAGCGCTGTTGGGGTCTGGCCGAAAATCTTCGATTCGATGCGCTTGGAAGCTTCGCGCAGCGACGCCGAGAGCGGATTGTAAACCATGGTGCCGAGCGCCCCAAGCGCCATGGCGACCACCATCGCTGGCGCAATAATCTGCCAAACAGACATTCCGGCGCCGCGCGCCACGACGAGCTCCATGCGCCGGGACAAGGCAAAGAAGCACGTCATCCCGCCGACCAGGACGCTGAATGGCAGCAGGCGTTCCATGGTCTGCGGCACCCGATAGAAGGACATCAGCATCAGCTCGAAAGCCGGCGCGTCGGGGACATCGCTGGCCCTGCGCATCGCGTCGATGTAGTCGACGAACGCGACCAGCACGAATACGCCAGCAAAAACCCCAGCCACGGCAATGAAAAAGCGCCAGGCAAAATAACGCGACAGGGTCATCGAGCTCATGTCCGGTCCTTTATCGGCGACCTCATCTTAGCGCCGCATCCACGAAGCGAGAATCGTAGTATGCAGCGGGCGGCACTGCGGGTGGCTTGAGGTCTCCGGATTCCAGCAAGGTATCGCGGGCACGCAGTATCGCCGCCGCGGTGATCGCGCCGTCGGACACGAAGGCGCCAACGTGCATGCACAAATCCCAGGTCTTAAGCGCATCTTCGATCCCGGTACCGGACGCTTTGGCCAGAATCTCGACGACCTCGCGCTTGTGCGCCGGGTCCGTCATATAGCGGACGGCCCTGTTATGGGCGCGGACGAACGCCGCAAGGGTCTTTTCGTGGCCGTCGGCCCAACTGGCATTGACGTGCCAGACCATCATCGGAAATTCGCCAATATAGGGCGCGACCGGTCCGAGGTCGGTGAAGCCGTCTTCGATCGCCTTGAAGCTTTGCGGCGGCGACAGCACACTCGCGTCAATGGCACCGCCGAGGAGCGCTGCCGTACGTGCCGTCGTGGACCCCGAAAACAGAAGGTCTACATCCCTGCTGGGGTCGAGCCCGAAGTGTTTCGCGACCGCATACCACCACAGATTCGTGATATCACCCTGGCCGCCTGTCATCACCCGCTTGCCTTTGAGGTCAAGAACCGACTTGATGTTTTTCGCAGCCACCAAGCTGTGGGTTCCTGTAGCGAGACTGTTCAGAAAGATCTTCACATTGGCGCCGCCGCCAATTGCTCTTATCGAATCGACCATTGAAGAGCTTCCGATCTGGGCGCTACCAGCCGCAACCTGCTGCAACGATCGGGCGCTCGAACCGGAATTGATCAGGTCGAAGTCAAGGCCTTCCTCCGTGAACAAGCCCCTTTTGTCGGCCACAATGGCCGGCCAAATCGAAACGCTGATGCCGATCACCACGGCGGAAAGCGTCGTGCGGGTCTGGGCTGCAGCCGGTTGCACGATAGAGACGAGCGAAATTGGCAGCACCAGAACCAGAAGCTTCTGAACAACAGCTGGTAATCGCGCCATGAAGGGCCGCCTTTCACCGCGTTCCATAGGCCCGATCGCCCGCATCGCCAAGACCCGGAATGATGAAGGCGTTGTCGTCGAGATGGTCGTCAATGGCCGCGGTCCAGACGGGTACGTCAGGATGGATGCCACGCAGGCGTTCGAGCGCGGTCGGTACCGTAATCAGGCAAACGTACCGGATGTCGCGGGCACCGCGCTCCTTGAGCCGATCCACCGCCGCAATCGCCGTATTCGCGGTCGCGATGACCGGCGCGATAACGATGACCACCCGCTCGGCCACATCGACAGGCGCCTTGAAAAAATATTCGACCGCCACCAGCGTATCGGGATCACGATAAAGCCCTATATGTGCGACGCGCGCGGACGGGACCAATTCCAACATGCCTTCCGCAAGCGTCATGCCGGCGCGCAGGATCGGCACAAACACCAGCTTCTTGCCGGCGATGGTCGGGGCCATCATGCGCGCCATGGGCGTCTCGATTTCCACCATATCGAGCGGCAGGTCACGAGTCACTTCGTAGCACATCAGAATCCCGAGTTCGTGACACAGTTCGCGAAACGATTTGGTCGAGCGGCTATTTTCGCGCAGCAATGTCAACTTGTGCTGCACCAGCGGATGCTGAACAACTGTCACGCCTTCCATCATTGCTTCCCCGCGGCATGTTCCCCATCCCCCTGGCATGATCCCAAAAAAACTGCAGACTTGCTGGAAAAAATCACGCCCACGCTAGCGATACCAGAGTGCCAGCATGGCGCTTCAAAACACGGTGCCGTCGCTGATCACACGCAATGGCGGCGAACCGTCAGGCCGCAGACGTCGGGCGATATCGCGACCCGCTGCCCATGTGCCTCCCTGCAGAATCTTAGGCAACGGCAAGCGGCGAGCATCGCGCCCCAAGCGATGCCGCACAAGGCCCGCCAGCCGCTCAAGCAACGCCACCGTAAGGGCCCGCCATTCGACTACCAGCGTCGACTCCACTTCGTGCGGGCGCTTGCCCTGGTCGGGATCCCGCAAAGCAAGAACCCCGGTGTCGATAAACAGGCCACCGTTGCGATACTCGGCAAGACCGGTCAATCTATCCACGTCGGTAACTGCAATGCCGGCGCGCTCCATCGGCTCGATCAATGAATAGGTGAGCCATTGGGATAGCTTGTGCAGCGGCACCAATTGATCGGTTGCGTCGGAAGTCTTGATCGCCGGATGACGCCAACAATCCCCCAGTGGAATGCCGCCGAGCACGATCCGGGCTGGCCAGATCGCCCCAAGATGCTTAAGCACCTCGGCCAGGATGCTCGTCGCAGCAATTTGTCGATCGGTCGCGAGATTTGCCAGATGATCGAAAAGTCCGCCGGGTCGGGGGTCATCGTTCCCCGCAAAGACGGATGGCGCGTCCTTGATAACGCGGCCGAGCCGATGCAAGAGGTCGGCGCGCCCGGCGATTCCTGGCAGCGTGTTGCCTGGGCCCGCCTGGAATCCGTCGATAAGCGCAGCGTCCGTAGTCTCACTGAGTTTTGCCGCGTCGACCCGCAGCCAGTCGCGAGGATTCCCAGAAAACAAGCCGTTGCCGAACATCGCCAGGCTTGCCAATGCAAGTCCTTCCGAACGTCCGATCTCACGACCCGTCGGCATGTCGCGATAACGCCAGACCGCACCGGCGCCGGCATCGAGCAGAACGCTGATGATGGCAAGGTCGAATTCCGCCCGTGCGCGCGCGGCGGCGGTCCGCCAATGGCCCGTGTCAGCAAACGTCGTCCAACGGTCGTCGCCATCGACGACGAAGTGGCGCCAACGGGAATGGACCGGAATATCAAGCGACGGATAAGCTTCGCGCGTGACCGCAGCAGTGAGATCGGCGGCTTCTTCCAAGCGATGCAAATGGACATGAAAATGTTGGAGCTGGTCGGCGAGGCCTGTCTCCAGGATCAGGTGCGCACGCTCTCGCACCGCGGCCGAGGTCAACAGTGACAGCGCCGCAAGGGTGTCCGGACTCACGGCGGCCGATCAATAATTCTCGAGCGGCCGGCCGACCGGATCGGTGAGGTCCGCGCGCGGCTCCGGCGCGTAGTAGCCGGCAGCACGCTTGGCCCTGATCTCCACATGGGCATCCGGTGGCACCAATTCCTCGGGAATTGCGACGCGCTCTACGATCTCGATGCCTTGGCACGCCAGCGCATCATATTTCATGTCGCTCATCGAGACGAAACGATCGAGGCGCCGCAGGCCAAGCCAGTGGATCGGGTCGGGCATCAATTGCTGGAACCGCGCATCTTGTACCCCGGCAACGCATTCGGTGCGCTC
This sequence comes from Xanthobacteraceae bacterium, assembly GCA_035311445.1. Classification (GTDB taxonomy): domain Bacteria; phylum Pseudomonadota; class Alphaproteobacteria; order Rhizobiales; family Xanthobacteraceae; genus JAJPKK01. Next base: position 23,761 of record DATGCX010000140.1, read on the forward strand.
GAAATAGGTCGAAGCCTGATCGCCGCCTTCCTGCCGCTTGCGCGCGTTGTAAACCAGAAACTTGGTAACCTCGCCAAGTGCGCGACCCTCCTTACGGTTGTAGACAATGACGCCGAGTCCTCCGGCCTGGGCCGAGCGTGCGCATTCCTCGATGCCGTGGATCAGGTAGGGCCGGCAGGTGCAGATGTCGGAGCCAAACACGTCGGAGCCATTGCACTCGTCATGCACCCGACAGGTGATCTTGGTGCGTGGATTGGCAAGCTTCTCGACCTCGCCGAACAGATAAACGGTGGTGCCGCCGATCGGCGGGAGAAATACACGCATATCGGGCCGTGTCACGAGTTCCGGAAACATGCCAGCAGTCTGCTCGAACAAAGCGCGGCGCAAATTGGTTTCCGTCGTGCCAAATCGCTCCGCCACCCCCGGCAAATACCACACCGGGTCGATGGCGACCTTCACGACCGATAGACTGCCGGTCTCGGCGATATGCTTGCCGTCCGGCTTCAGACGGCCGGCCCGGATTGCATCGCGCATCTCGATAAGATCGAGCCGGGCGCGGGTGACCGCGATCGTCGGGCGAATGTCCTCGCCTGCCGCGATCTCTGCCTTGAAGGCAGCCGCGACGAGATGCCCCCAGGGGTCGAGCGACACAATGCGCCCCGGCTCTGACCACTGGGGAAACGGCCCGATGGTGACAGCCGGATAGGTATTCGTCAGATCGGGGCGACGGATTGGGTCGAGCGCACCCGCCGAAACCGCCAGCGCGCGATAAAGCGCATAGGAGCCACCATGGCTGCCAATAACGTTGCGATGCTGCGGTTGTGACACCGTACCGATGATCGGACCGCGCTCACACGGACTCGCCGCGCCCCAATGGATCGGGAAACGCGATTTTCCGCCGGGCTCCGGATGGGAGGTGAGGCGAATGTGATCGGTACGGTTGGATTTCATCATGAACCTGTCGCGGAAAAGGCCTCGCAGGCGGGCCGGCGCGGCAGGCCTCTTACAAAAGAGTAGTGCCGCCTCGATGCGCAGCGCCTCTACGCGCCACTACTAAATATAGCTGACTGACCGGAGGGCGGCTACAGCGATACGGGCGGAACAGCCGACAAAGGCTATGAACTGGGTCACGGCAGCCACCCTGCGGCCGTCTGAGGTGCTTCCGCAACGTTCGCCGCCGCATCGACCGCATAGCGGAGCGCGCGCAACACTTCCGGTACGCCTTGGTGCGTGACTGCCGACACCACCAGCGGCGTTGCCTTTGCGGCGCGTTTGAGCCGGGCCAACTGTACCTGCAGCTCTTCCGGCATCAGAGTGTCGGCTTTATTGAGTGCAATGATCTCCGGTTTGTCTGCAAGACCGTGGCCATAGGCTGCCAGCTCGCTGCGCACCGTTTTGTAGGCCTTGCCGGCATGTTCGCAGGTGCCGTCGATGAGATGCAGGAGCACGCGGCAGCGCTCCACATGGCCGAGAAAGCGGTGGCCAAGCCCCGCGCCCTCGTGGGCGCCTTCGATCAGGCCCGGGATGTCTGCCAGCACGAATTCGCGGTCGTCGATCGACACGACGCCAAGCTGTGGATGCAGCGTGGTGAACGGGTAATCCGCGATCTTTGGCCTGGCGGCGCTCACCCCAGCCAGGAAAGTCGACTTGCCTGCATTGGGCAGACCCACAAGCCCGGCATCAGCGATCAGCTTGAGGCGCAGCCAGATGGTGCGCTCCTCTCCCGCGAGGCCCGGATTGGCATGGCGGGGCGCGCGGTTGGTGGCCGACTTGAAATGGGCGTTGCCAAAGCCCCCATTACCCCCCTTTGCGAGCACGGCACGAGCGCCAAGCTCGGTGAGATCGGCGAGGAGCGTTTCGTTGTCTTCGTCAAAAATCTGGGTGCCTTTCGGCACTCTGAGCGCGACGCTGGCGCCGGCCGCGCCGGAACGATTCTTGCCCATGCCGTGGCCGCCGGTCTTGGCTTTGAAATGCTGCTGGTAGCGATAATCGATCAGGGTGTTGAGGCCGTCGACGCATTCGGCGATCACGTCGCCCCCGCGTCCGCCGTCGCCGCCGTCAGGACCGCCGAACTCGATGAACTTTTCGCGTCGGAACGAGACACAGCCCGCCCCGCCATTGCCAGAACGAATGTAGATCTTGGCTTGATCGAGAAATTTCATGGGGCGCTTGATCGCCGTTAACGGACTGGCTGCCATCAAACCGGCAGCCACCTACCCTACAACATCGGAATGACGGGTGCTTTGGACAAGATTTGAGGATCCTCCTCCGCCGGTCAGGGCAGGCGCGTCAGTGGCGCTCCTCTATTGCAGGGGCGTGTGCGAAGGGAGGAGCAATGAGGCCTATCGCATTGCCGCAGGAATTGGCCCCTCCCTTGACGTTGCCGCTAAGCGCAGGATGGTGCTTCAGTCCCGAAAGCTCTCACGCCCCGCCGCCTGTTTGCCCCGGGGCGGCACCCCAACTCTTTAGCGACGCCCAGATCGACCGCTCCAATCGGAACCGATCGAATGGAGCAGACGAGTTGATGGCGCGGATCCGGTAGAGGCCGACCCCGGTCCACTGAAAACCGCATTTTTCCAGCACACGGCGTGACGCCGGATTGTTCACGCGCGCACCCGCCGTAAGGACATCGCAACCAAGGTCCTCGAACCCGTGATCGACCAGGGCCTGCGCGGCTTCGGTCGCATAGCCGCAGCCCCAGAATGGCACACCGAGCCAGTAACCGATCTCCGGCCCGTCGGGGCGCATCTCTATCGCGCATCCCCCGACGACGTCGCCACGCAATGTTATCAGGTAGGACTCGGCGGACTTCGCAAGCGCCGTTCCGATCCATTCGTTGGCATCGGCAATCCGATATGGATGAGGAATGCGCACCGTCTTTTCGGCGATGCGGCGGTCATTGATGAGCGCTGTCACCCTCTTGGCATCCTCGAAGCGCGGCGCACGCAGAACGAGCCGCGCGGTTTTCAGGACGGATGTACCTGCTTCGTGAAGCGAGTCTGTCAGGGTTCGCTCAAGCAATGTCATCGTTGGGTTCCTTGGTCTCGAAAAATAAGGGGAGCCGGCTCACCCGTCTCCCCTTTTTGGAACCCTATGGTCCCGCCGGTTCGACTGGCGCGCCGGCGGACCTCGATGTGATCCACCGGTTATTTGGCCGCAGCCTCCATCGCTAAGACGGAGACGTAAGTGCGGCCCTTGGCTTTGGTCCGGTACGCCACGCGACCGTCGATCAGGGCGAACAACGTATAATCCCGACCCAGGCCGACATTTTCGCCCGGATGCCACTTGGTACCGTGTTGCCGCACAATGATGTTGCCGGCACGACACGGCTCGCCCCCGAAAAGCTTGACGCCGAGACGCTGTCCAGGTGAATCGCGGCCGTTGCGCGACGATCCACCTGCTTTCTTGTGCGCCATTGTGATCTTCCTTCTAGTCTGCCTTTAGCTCGATTTCATGACAGCTTCGTGGCCCGTTTCCCTGCCCACCGGCGGAGCGGGAGGGGGACGCAGCGGCTGCATATCACCTGCCCGTGTCTGTCGCGGTCGCCTCAGTCGTCGGTTCAGCTTTCGGCGTCGGCTGCCGCCGCGGCCGAGGCGGTGGCGTTTGCGAAGGCTTGTGGCCTTCGGTCAGGATCTCGGTGATCCGAATCATGGAGTATTCCTGGCGATGTCCGCGCTTGCGCCGCGAATTCTTGCGGCGCCGCTTCTTGAAGGCGATGACCTTCGGACCGCGCACGTGATCCAGCACTTCGGCTCCGACCGTTGCACCCGCAACCGTGGGGGTGCCAAGTATCGTCTGGTCGCCGCCGACCACCAGGACCTCACCAAGTTCCACAACCGTACCGGGCGCGGCCTCCAGCCGGCCAACCTGCAGCACGTCTTCCGCGACAACGCGATACTGCTTGCCGCCCGTTTTGATGACCGCGAACATCTTTTGGCCCTTGTGTTCGTGCGCGATGCTCGGGCCAGTGGGGGCCGGATCGCCTTCTTTCGATCGTGATTTTATCTGCTGTTGCAGAAACTTAGCGCGAACGAACTCACGCCGCGCTGCAACAAAGCGCGCGGGCCCCGAAAGAGCCCGCGCGGCGACGATACATATGACGGCTCAAGGCCTTCCTGTCAATAATCGGATCCGACGTAATTGCGACGGTACTGTTACAGGCGACGCGCCTGTTCGACACGCCCATTCGAGGTTATGAAGAAACTTCTTCGGAACGGGCGTGATACCCGCCCGCCCGCCTGCAAACGACAGCCCCAAAACGTTGCGTCAGGCAGCATTAATCATGCTGAGAAATTTGCCGACTTCCGCCCTGAGCCGATTGCTTTCGTTCAACCAGCGATTGCGCCAAAGAAAGTACCTGACTCGACGCCAAGCCGGTGTCGCTGGCATCGGCGATTCACGTCGGTGACATTGGTGGCGACCTGGGCAGTGCCCTTGGCGGCTTCCCGACATTACCGGGCCACTACCGGGCCACCACGCCTCACTTGAGCTGATCGGCGACCTTCTCAATTCCAGCCTTTGCGCAGGCCTCCTCCTTCGGTTGACCGCCGACGGCGCCGCTCAAACCGACTCCGCCGATCGTATCCTCGCCGACGTTGATGGGCATGCCGCCGCCGAGCGGGATGACTTCCGCAAGCATCCGTTGCCCACTATTGGCGGTCTCGGTGCGCTGCGCCCATTGCGCAGAGGGTTGCCGGAACGTGCGCGCCGTGTAGGCCTTGCGGCGCGCAAGTTCAATGTTGTGCGGATTGGCATTATCGCCCTGCAGGAAAACACGCAGGCGGCCGGCGCGGTCGACGACTGCCACCGAGGTGGTGGTGCCGCACTCAGCAAGCGCGGCTTCGGCGATCGTCAGGGCCATGCGGAGCGACACGTCGCGCTGCATCAGAACTTGCGCACTCGCGGAGCCAGGCACAATCATCATTGCTCCTAGCGTGGCAATCGCGGCCAAACGAAACGACATGAGATATCCTCCCTCGGTAGCGACTCGATCAAGCATTGCGCCCCGCATATGCGGCGTCCAATCCGATCATTATGTCATTACCACATATCTTCAATAACGTGCGCAACGTCATGAACACGACCTCCTCGCCGCACGAGACTTCGATTCGCGAAGCGATTGCGCGACTCTGCGCTCCCTTCGACGATGCCTATTGGCTTGCCAAAGACCGGGCGGGCGGCTTTCCAGACGATTTCTTTCAGGCCTTCGCGACATCCGGCTGGCTCGGCGTATGTATTCCGGAAACTTATGGCGGCGCTCAGCTTGGCATCACCGAGGCGGCCATCATGATGCAGACAATCGCGCAGTCTGGCGCTGGCCTTTCCGGCGCGTCGGCGCTGCACATGAACATTTTCGGCCTCAACCCGGTGGTGAAATTCGGGACCGCTGAGCAAAAAGCCCGCATGCTGCCGCCCCTGGTCGCCGGCCGCGATAGGGCGTGCTTTGCGGTCACCGAGCCCGATGCCGGGCTCGACACCCTCAACCTGAAAACCCGTGCCGAACGGACGCGCGATGGCTACATCGTGTCGGGCCAGAAAATCTGGATTTCCACAGCGCAAATCGCCACCAAGATGCTGCTCCTGGCGCGCACCACGCCGGCTGACCAAGTGGCGAAGCGCACTGAGGGCCTGAGCCTGTTCTACACTGACCTCGACCGGCGCTACATCGACGTGCGCGAGATCGAAAAAATGGGGCGTAAGGCTGTCGACTCCAATGAGCTCTTCATCGACGGCCTTCCGGTGCCGCTTGAGGATCGTATCGGCAAGGAGGGCAAGGGCTTCGAACTCATTCTCCACGGCATGAATCCGGAGCGGATCCTGATCGCTGTCGAGGCGGTAGGGCTTGGGCGCGCGGCACTCCTCAAGGCCGTTGGCTACGCGAGCGAGCGCGAAGTGTTCGGCCGGCCGATCGGGCGCAATCAGGCAATCCAGCATCCGCTCGCGTCGTGCTGGATGGAGCTGGAGGCGGCAAACCTGATGGCGTTCCGGGCGGCCGCGCTTTACGACGGAGGCGAGCCCTGCGGGGTGGAAGCCAATGCCGCGAAGTATCTCGCCGCCGAGGCCGCGTTCAAAACCTGCGAGACCGCCATCATGAGCCATGGCGGCATGGGCTATGCCAAGGAGTTCCACGTAGAACGCTATCTGCGGGAATCGCTGATCACACGAATCGCGCCCGTGACACCGCACATGATTCTGAATTTCATCGCCGAGAGGGCGCTGGGCCTACCTCGATCATATTGAAGCCTGCAAGCGGGAAAGGACCTGTCGCTGCGCGATGCGGGGTCGTCCGTCCCCGCGAAGGCGCGGAACGGCGACCCGATAGCCGCGGCAATCCTGCGGAATCTCGATATCGTTTCTCAGCTGCCGCCGAGGCCGAGCGCGGTCGCCATGATTCGAAACACTCGCGTGTTATCGATGCGGCCGTGGAACATGTCCGCTCCCGGCCCGCTCGCTGTCAGGATGACGTCATCCGCCGCGTGAACGCCACTATTGATGTTGAACGGCAGATTGCCCGAGCGGCGGACCGCTCCCCGCATGCTGCAGTATTTTTCGTTCGCTACGAAGTCCCCGTTCGGACCTGCAACCGCTGGGATGTTTTCTCCGTCGAGATACGGGCGGCCGGTGTCGCAATAGTCCGGAAATGCCCCGAAAACGAACGCGAGGCGCCGCGAGACATCGATTTTTTCGGGATAGCCTGCGGCATTCGGGGCAGGATAGTTTGGCACGGTCGAATTCTGATAAACGCCGAGACGCTCGCGAAGCTGCTGCCCCGGTCGGTCATCGTCATAAGTACCCACGATGGCCGTTGGGTGCCCGTGATCGGAGACGACGATAATCAGGGTGTCGTTCCGCGCGGCCGCAAACGCCTTGGCGACCTTCACGGCATTGTCGAGCATGATCGTATCGTAGACGGAGCGCTCCCAGTCCAGGGAGTGGCTGTATTTATCGATGCGCCCGGATTCGACCATCAGCACGAAGCCCTTGTCGTTCCTCGACAGGATATCGAGCGAGACGCGGACCTGGTCCGTCAGATCCGGCTGATCGGGAAATTCCGACACCGTGCCTTTCCCCAGGAAAAAGCGATCAAGCGCGCCGTCGATATTGCTGGTGTTGAACAGTCCGAGCAGCTTGCTTGAACCTCCCGCCGCAGCAAGCTCCGTCTTGGTGGAGACGAACTTATAACCGGCATCGGTGAACTTTTTGACGTAATCTATATTGTCCGTACGCTTTCCACTGCCCGATGTGGGGAGAAAATTGAGCGAACCGCCACCCATGATGACGTCGGGCTGCACGGAAAAGAACATCTTAACGATGTCGTCGTAATCGGCCCGCTGGCGGGTATGTGCCACCATTCCGGCAGGAGTGGCATCTTCGATTTCCGTGTTGGTGACCACGCCGACCGCCATATCGCGCATGCGTTTTACAATCTCCGCGATGGTTTCGACGCGGGGGTGCTGCAATGTATCTTTATTCCGAGCGCAATAGACGCCTATCGCGTTTACGCAGGTTTTGTGTCCAGTCGTATAGGCACTCATGCTGTTGGCGCTATCGGTCACAACGGAGTCGGTGCCGGAAGTAGAGACCAGCGCCATATGCGGCATATCGTCGATGGCAAGCTCACCCCCGTAGCGACCCTGGACAAGGCCCTTCGAGAGGATGCGGGCGGCAGTTCGATGAGCGATCGTCATTCCATCGCCAATGAACAGGATGACGTTTTTGGTTATGGCGCTCGGCGTATCGAAAACCTCCCAAGCCACGCTTGCCTTCGTCTCGCCCGAGATGGCTTCGACCACGTATTTGCCCGGCCTGGTCAGCACGGCATCGTGAATCCAAAAGGCCGAATAATCGCCACCATCCTCGCGCTCGATCACCGATGCGCTTTTGCCGGTGACCGACGCTGCGTCGGCCCCATTGATGCTGACGCGCACGGTTGCGGCGGGCGGTGCGCCGGGAAATTCGACCTTGAGGTCGAATTTAGAGCCGGACAGAATTTCGGCTCTATCCAACGGATAAATCGTCTGGGCTTGAGCGCCCGCAGTCGTGGCCAAAGACAGTGCTGTACTGAGAAAGATTGCTAGTTTTCGTCTCATCGCCGCACCTACGTCGATCAATTGAAAACAGGGCATCATCGGGAAAGAAGAAGGGCAGCAGCGCTTTCCTGCACCGATTGACGACCTGGTTGTCGTCGCGCAGGCAATCGAGCGCGCGATTTTGCTCTACAGCGCTGAGCGATCAATGCAACAAAATAGATCGGCTCTCCCTGTCGCCGCAAACACTAAATGCCCCGTGTACATATTTTGTGCAGGAGGTATTGCCGTTACGTGAAACGGATCAACTTGCACTCACAACAATTTCCACCAAATCGGGTGCACTGTCGTCGCGCCGTCATCTGAAAATCGCCGCGTCTTTGCGGTGCGCCCTGAAATTGAGAAGAACGACGGATGGGTTGTCGGTTCTGCGACAAGCCATCACGATTCATCGACCTGTCGCATAACTGTCGAACAGCTGTCAGGCGCGGCAGGCATCATCCGAAGTGCTTCGAAAGCTAGCTCACAAATCTTACTGATCCAGTGGCAACCGGAGACTGAGCGATAGCTGCGCATATCACGACCGACCCAGACGGCAAGCATCGATCTCCCCCGGACATGTCCGCGGGGGAGGCAATGAAAAATCATCGCTTGTTCACGCGTCGGCATGTGATGAAGGGAGGCGCGGCGGCCATAGCGGCTGCAACCGCAGCGCCCTCAGCCGCTGAAGTCGGTCCGCTTGATGGTCATCAAGCCGTGGTGACCGGGGTGGTGTTTGAGGATCTGTCGGGTTGCGGCAAGCGCCAGCCGGGCGATCCGGGAATTGCCGATGTGCTGGTAGCGAACGGTCGCCAAGTGGTGAGAACCGATAGCGACGGCCGATACATATTGCCGGTAGATGACGATACGATCATATTCGTGATCAAGCCCACGGGATACAGCATGCCCGTTGATCAGAGTGTCATGCTGCCCCGCTTCTATTACATTCATCGGCCAAGCGGGACGCCGGCGCATTTACGACTGCGCGAGCGCGGCATCGCGCCAACCGGTCGGCTGCCCGTCTCAGTTGACTTCGCGTTGAAAAAAATCGATGAACCGACCCGCTTCGACGTTATCTTGCTTACCGATCCGCACGCGGACAGCCCGGCTGCCATCGACTATATTCGCACCGATGTGGTGAACGCTCTGGTGGGGACCAAGGCCGCGTTCGGCATGACTCTGGGCGATCTCATGTCCGACAACCTGTCGTTCTACTCCCGGTATAATAGTGTTATCGGGAGGATCGGCA
>DATGCX010000141.1:0-32856 GCA_035311445.1 Xanthobacteraceae bacterium
CGATGACTCACATCCTCGCCATCGACCAGGGCACAACATCCTCCCGCGCCATCGTGTTTCGCCATGACTGCACCATCGCGGCCGTTGCCCAGCAGGAATTTCCGCAGCACTTTCCCCATTCCGGCTGGGTCGAGCACGATCCGGAAGATCTTTGGCGAAGCGTTTTGGCAACCGGTCGCGAGGCTGTCGCAAAGGCGGGTCTCACGGCACGGGACATCGCCGCAATCGGCATCGCCAATCAGCGGGAGACCACCCTGGTATGGGATCGCGCTACCGGCACGCCGATCCACAACGCCATCGTATGGCAGGATCGACGCACGGCCGATATGTGCCGCAGGCTCAAGGACGCCGGGGGCGAAGCCCAAGTCACCACGCGTACCGGCCTGCTGCTCGATCCTTATTTCTCTGCCTCCAAGATCGGCTGGCTCCTCGACCATGTGCCGGATGCACGGGGAAAGGCGGAGCGCGGCAAGTTGGCCTTCGGCACCGTGGATTCGTTCCTGCTGTGGCGACTGACGGGCGGCCGCGTGCATGCCACCGACGTCACCAATGCGTCGCGCACGGCGCTCTACGATATCCACGCCAATACCTGGAGCGACGAGTTGTGTGCCTTGTTCGGCGTGCCGCGGTCGATGCTTCCGCAGGTGTACGATTGCACCGCCGAGTACGGCATCACCGCACCTGAGCTGTTCGGCGCCGCAATCCCGATCCGTGGCATTGCGGGCGATCAGCAGGCGGCGCTGATAGGCCAAGCCTGTTTTCAGCCCGGCATGATGAAGTCGACGTACGGGACCGGGTGCTTTGCGATCCTCCACACCGGCGCCACTGCGGTCAGATCTCACCATCGCCTCCTTTCGACCATCGCGTATCGGCTGGGCGCCGAAACCGCCTACGGCCTCGAAGGCGCAATCTTCATCGCAGGCGCGGCTGTGCAATGGCTGCGCGACGGTCTGCGCGTGCTGCCCTCCGCCGCAGCCACCAGCACAATGGCGCAAGCCGCCGACTCGGCCCAGGACGTCATTCTGGTGCCGGCCTTCGTGGGGCTCGGGGCGCCATACTGGGACGCGGAGGCGCGAGGCGCATTGTTCGGGCTGACCCGCGACACCGGGCCGAACGAGTTCGCCCGCGCAGCGCTCGAAAGCGTGTGCTTCCAGACCTTTGATCTCGTGGAGGCGATGCGGGCCGATTGCGGCGATAAAGATGGCGTCACCTTCGCCGACACGGTGCTGCGGGTCGACGGCGGAATGGTGGCGTCCGATTGGACCATGCAACGGCTCGCCGACATTCTTGGCGCGCCGGTCGATCGTCCCACTATCCTGGAGACCACCGCGCTCGGCGCCGCCTACCTGGCCGGCCTGCAATCGGGGCTTTACCCTGATCCGCAGATCTTCGCGAGCCGCTGGGCGCTGGAGCGGCGCTTCACGGCGGCTATGGATGAGGCAACGCGCCGCCGTAAGATCGCTGGCTGGAAGGATGCGGTCGGACGGACGTTGAGTGGAGGCCGCTTACCGAGGTAAACCATCGGCACGTCCGGCTTTTGGGATGACGAAGCAGAGTCACAGGCATCGATCAACGAAGGGCGACAGAAATGGTGCACTGCAAACGTCGGCTCATGACAAAAGGGGCGAAGGTGATGACAACGTTGAATTATACGGGTAACCCGTATATATGAAAAGCGATGATTTCGAATGGGATGACACCAAAGCGGCGAGCAATCATCGGCGTCACAAGATCACGTTCGAACAGGCGCGCGAAGTGTTCGCCGATCCCTTCATTATCGAGTGGATTGACGAAGGACAAGACGAACACGAGCAGCGTTTCAGCGCGCTCGGCATGGTCGAAAATCGTCTCTTGTTCGTCACCTACACGATGAGGGGAGACACGATCAGGATCATTTCAGCACGGCGCGCGGAAGCCTTTGAACGACGGAGGTATCATGAAGAGAATCAAACATGATTGGAAGGAGGCCGATGCGCTGACCGACGCCGAAATTCACGCCGCCGCATTAGCCGACCCTGACGCGCAACCGCTGACTCCGGAGCGGCTGGCCAAGATGCGTCGCGTGCCGCGCACCAAATCATTACGGCGCGCGCTCGGCCTTTCGCAGGAGGAATTTGCCGCGCGCTACCATATTCCTGTGAGTACACTGCGCGATTGGGAACAAGGCCGCTTCGAGCCGGACGCCGCCGCGCGCGCCTATCTCACAGTCATTGCGCGCGAGCCAGAGATTGTGCGTCGCGCGCTAGAACGCACGCCATGAAAATTCAAAGCCTCGTGGAGCTATCGCAGGAGGCCGGGATCGAGAGGAGGCGTGCTAGAAGCAAGGAGCCACCACAATGAGGGATGTCCGATCACCTCCCATGGTGAAAGACCTGCTGATCGCGCGCACCCCACCTTGGAATCGAGTAGCTTCGATAGCGACGGGAACTAGCGGCGCAGGCGCTCCGCGATAGCACCATCTTTCCTGCCGACATTCTCGATCAAAATGGAAAGACAACTGCGCACATATCTCGAACTGTGACAGTTGATACCAATAAGTAGGAGGTTGCTATGACTGCACTTCCGCCTGTCGGTGTCTGTACTAAGTGTGGTGAGTTCATATATGACGCGGCTCGGATCAACGGCAACTGTGGCAGGCGGTCCGGAGGTAAGCGCTGTCGGGGCGTTTATGGAAGCACCCTAAGCAAGCACGATTGGGCGACTTGCGGCTCATGCAATGGCTCTGGTCGGGGTTTCTGGCGCAACATGCTCAGCTTGCCGAGCGAGCGGGTGGCGTTACGTCCGAAGGTCAAACTACAGCGGATTCCGGTCGATTTGATCCACCTGGTTGTCATGCGCGGGCTTGACCGGCGCGACTGACCAAAGCGGTGGTGCAACGATTGTGCTGTGCGTCGCTCCCCGATAGATCGACGGCGCAAAGTGCATGAGTAGAAATGTGATCACCATGGTTTCTAGCGCCCGCGAAGTGACGATTGTCGCCAACAAAGCGCCACATACGAACGGCTATGGTCGGTTAAATGGTTGATGGAGCACGTGTCCATGACTCAATGGCCCGAACACGTCCGATTGCGCGTTGTGACGGACAAGGTGAAGTTGTCGAATATATCGGTACTTGTTGTCCCTAAAGGCGAGTACGACGGATATATCGACTGGCAGAATGGGGCGGACGGCGAGCGTCACATGACGGCCGTGCAACTCATGATCGACCGCGATGCACTTGCGCAAATGGGGCGGTCAGAGCCTATCCCCTCAATGCGGTGCGAAGTGCTGCAGTATCTCAAGCGGGGCGACATTGAGCGCGTTTGAGTGATCGCGCCATAATGTCTCGCGGCGGATGCCGGCAGTGGCGCGCAAAGCTCGCAACTGTGGAAGAACTGATTCGAATAGCTATCCCGGTTGCTGCGGTGCATGAGTCCGGATGTGGCCATTCACGAGCCGGCCAGCGGGGGAACGTCGGCGGTTTGAATTGACATTTGGGAGCGCCTCCATCCGTTGGCGAGCCAAAGCAAACTTGCTTGAGCACTGTGGCGTCATAAAGTTCCTTGAGCGGGGAGGCTCACGAAATGCTCCTGCTCCCGGATTTCCGATCGCTGACATAACTTTACGCCCGCACGCAACAGCGTGCGTTCGCTTCATCCGGGCTTCGACGCCTACGGCCGCGCCCTGCGCCGCTTCACCCACTCGTTGATGGCTGGCAGTTGTTGCACGGAAAAATCCGCGGCCGTCATGATGCGCTCGTAGGCGCGCGCCGCTACCAGCCTTCCGCCGGAGGTCGCTTGCGCCGGCGCGAAATTTGCGAGCTCAGCGGCGTGCGCAGCATCAGTGAAGTTCGCGATTAGATTGGCGGGAAAGTTGTTCTGGAAGGACGGCCCCTGCTTTGCGGCCAGTGTGGCGAAGTTCGCCTTGACGAAATTCCATGCGAGATCGCGATGCTCGCCTTGCGATGCGACCTGGGAGATCAGCCGACCGACGAGACTCGTCGGCAGTTCGTCGGTAAGCGCGATAGCGAGCGTTTCCTCGGCGAGCGCCGGATCGCGCGCGCTCGCCGCCGCCATGTAGTAGCGCACCCGCTCGTCGGTGTTCGTACTGCCCCGAGCGAGCGCCAGCAGGGTGTTATAGATGGCGCGATCCGCGTAGCGGCCAACCAGGCCGGTAACGGTCTCGCGCAGTGCGGTGGGGAGCGATGTCGGGTCGCCCACGAATTTCGCAAAGCGACGCTTGGCCTCAGCGATGACCGCATCGTCTCCGAAATTCCCGAGCACGCCGATGAGGCGAGACCGCAGCGGCGCATAATCGATCGGCTCCGACGGCACCGCGTCCCAGCCGATGCGATCGAGCACCGGTCGCAGCACCGCGTGCCCATAGGCTTGGAATGCAGCGCGTTCCGGCCGCTGCCATTCAAGGTGATCGATCCGGGTCAGGGCCCGGATGATATGTTCAGTTACGGCCCGGTTGTCGTCGCCGATCAGCCGCTCGACGAGATCGAAGAACGCCGGCGGCTCGATGCGGCCGGCCTCGACCAGCGCCCAAGTATCGCTGACCAGGTTGGCCCTATCGGCCGGCGCGAGCCGGTCAATCGATCGCATTAGCGCTGCCAGCATCGTGGCGTCATATTGCACCCGATAATAGCCGACATCACCCAGATTGAGCTTCACCGGATCGCCACATCGCCCGGCAGCGATTTCGGTTGTGCCGTCAAGGAGGACCGTCCTGTCCGGCGTCCCGCCCGCCCCGCCGCGCACTACCGGCACCTGCCAGCGCTGCGGTTCAGGCGACGGATCGTGGACAGTGAAACGTTCCTGCCGGATCGCAAGGCGTTGGATGTCGCCCGTGCAGGATGTTTCAGCGACGACAAGCGGAATGCCGCCTTGCTCCGTATAGGCTGCCGCGATGGACGTCACCGGCTTGCCGGATGTCCCCTGCAGCGCAGCCCAAAGGTCAGCTGTGGTGGTGTTACTGTAGGCATGCTGCTTCATGTAGGCTCGGATGCCGGCGCGGAAGGTTTCCTCGCCCAGATAGTTTTCCATCATCCTGATGAGCGCCTGGCCCTTCGCATAGGTGATGGAATCAAAGGCCGCCATCGCTTCGGATTCATTGGCGATGGGCTGCTGGATCGGATGGGTGGTGCGGCGGGCATCCTCGCTCATGGCCGCCTGCTTGAGGCCGTTGCCGTTGAGCCGGCTTTGCCAGTCCGGATGGAGCGCGTCTGCTGCCTTCGCCTGCATCCAGCTCGCGAAACCCTCGTTGAGCCAGATGTTGTCCCACCATGCCATGGTGACGAGATCGCCGAACCATTGATGGGCCATCTCGTGGGCGATGATGCCGAAGATGCCGCGTCGTGCATCGCTTGCGCTCGTCGTCGGATCGAACAGCAGGCGGCTTTCGAAGAACGTGATGCCACCCCAGTTCTCCATGGCGCCGCCGAACCCGCCGGGCACCGCAATCAGGTCGAGCTTGGGCAGCGGATAGGTGGCGCCGAAATAGTCGTTGAAGTACCGCAAGAGCTCACTGGCGGCGTCGAGCGCGTAGCGTCCATGCACGCTGTTGCCCCGCGTCGCCACCACTCCGACAGTGACGCCGCCGACATCGGCAGTGGTGCGCTCCAGGTCGCCCGCCGCGAGCACGAAAAGATAGGTCGACATGCGTGGCGTCGGCTGAAACACCACACGCTTCTTGCCATCGCCGATCGGTTCCTCGTGAGCCACCGGCATATTGGACACTGCAAGGAAAGCCTGCGGCACCGCAACCGTGAGGGCGATGCTCGCTTTGAAGGCGGGCTCATCCCAGCTCGGAAAGATGCGGCGCGCATCGGCGGGTTCCAGGTGAGAGGAGATCATGCGCTTGCGGCCTTCGGCGGTCGGATAGTCGACCACGAACAGGCCGCGGCTGAAGCGGTTGATATGGCCCGCAAAGGATATATGCAGTTTATGGCGGCCGGCCGCGATCGGGTGCGTGAAGGTGAATGTCACGGTCTGTGCGGCCCGATCGAGCGCGACATCCACTGCGGCCTCGCCGTCTGCCGCCGCCGCCTCGATTGTCATGTCGACCGCGTTGAGCAGCAGCTGCGCTGTCGGCTCCGTCACCTCAATGTCAACCAGCTCGGAACCAGCAAAACTGAGCTTGTCGAGATGGGGCGTAAGATCAAGCGCGTAATGGATGGGCACCACGGTCTTCGGCAGCTTGCCGGGCGTCGCATCAAACGCAAACACCGGCTCGGCGGTCGCGCGCGCCGCCAAAGCCAGCAGGCAAGCCGCAGCGAGGCTCCCCAGGAGAGCCCCCCTCAAGACGAAAGGTGCGCGGAACACCTGGAGGACAATCGAAAGCCCAGACGAGATCATGCGCGCGCTCTCGGCGGGGCCGGATTGGTGTCGCCCTCACGTTGATTCTATATGCAAATGCCCGTAAAGTCGAGCAGCCGGCAAGTCTTGTCGGCTTCCCTATACGCCGCCCAACCATCCCGAAGTCAGCAGCCGAAATCTGGCAAGAGGAAGCAAATTTGCAGCTAGCTCAGATTTAGCCTGCCGGACGGGAAATACAGTTTTAAGTCGTGTTGCAATGCAATCACGGCACCATCTTTGGTGAAGACCTTGGCATAGATCCTGAAGACCCCCCATCCGGCAGTAGCGAGTTTGAAATTCGTTTGGCGATCGTGAATGCGTCGAACTGGCCTCGGAAATGTGGGATGAAGCGTATACTCCACGTAATCGACACGATTGAGTTCCGACTCGGCACCTTCGAGCCATATGGACCATGACCAATAGTGGTCATCTCGACCGTCGCCGACATACTCTTGATCCTGTACGAGGTGGAGTGCCTTCGAAGCCATCCTCAACCTCCTATCACAATGACCTTAATCTGCACGGCATCCGGCGACTCCCAGTCAGAGCTGAAGACGACTTTTCCATCGACCCGACCTTGAACTTCGATCAAGGCCTCGTCTGGAACTGAGTGGACTTGCATAAAAATTCCGCCCCCAATCTTTTCTACACCTCGGGCTAGTCGAAATTCCGAATCAACCCCGCCTATGCGGGTCCTGTACCAAGCGCTAAACAGTGGGTTTCGAACGATGATGCGAATGTCAGGCCCTCGCTCCGAGTGGCGTTCCAGTCGAAGTTTTCGCCCAGACCACCTGCTGACGACTGTTACAAGCTCTGCTACACAGGCTAGCCTGTCGTTTTGGTTCAGCGAGATTCGCTGACGGTTTCCGATGACACCCTCAAAGTCGTTCACACCTAATTCGCGCACTTCAATGATCGGCCGGTGCTGCCCCAGGGCATATGCCATTTCTTCGCGGACCCACGGGTGAGTATTGAATTTCTCCGCTTCATGTCCTTCGCGAAGCGTACAAAATCCGATTACGCCGGCGGCCTGCTCAATCCGAGCCTTCACTCCATCCTGCAGCTGCTGCCCATGCATGCCTTTGCCATGCAGGATTTGTAGGCCAAGTGCCTTCACGATAGGGAAGACATAATCTTCAATCCACTCGTCTCGGGCGCTGTAGCCGTAGCCTATAAAGACCCGTGTAGGCAGAGAGCCTCTACATTAAATCGTTCAAGGAGCCGCTTTGAACGAAATAACTCCAGTGAAATCAGAGTGAAAGTATCCACAACTCATTAGTGTGTTAAATTAGCCAACCGAATTAACGATGGCAACTCCTCTTCTCGTCAGCGTATGCTTGGTCAGCCTGAATTATATCGACGCGCCGAAGATTCACCCGCAGTGGGATGCCAGTACGCGGTGATCGCCTGAAGGACGGCCCGATGAAATGCTTAGCGGCGCCGCCCGTTGTCATCACTGTGTGCGGTGGGCGGCGCGGAGGTAATGGTCAAATCGCAACTCAGGCAGCGATAGATGTTGAATTCCGCGATCCGGCTGTCGGTTCGGTCACCGATCATCGCCAATCGGCAGATTGGACAGTTCTTGATATGCGGGGGTCTGTTGTTAGAATCCATGATGCATAATGGCACGCACGGTGCCATTTGCACTTTGACCCACGTCAAGGCCCACCGGAAAGCTGATTACTCCCCGCCGAAATGGGATGCCAAATACGAGGTAATGAGCTGCGCTTCGTCTGGCGTTGCAACCGCGCCGCGGCCGACCATGTTGGCAACCAGAGCCGGCCACTCGGCTTTCTGGCGTTTGATCGAAGCCACTCGTTCGAGGTCGTGACAGGCCGTGCAACGCGCTTCCACCAGATCCTTGCCGAGCCCGCCGGGCAGCGTCACTTTTGCGGCGGATCCGGCAGGCCCCCCGGTGGGACCGAAATTGGCTGCGAGATACGCCACAACCATATCGGCCTCGCGCGCATTCAATTGGGCGCCGCGCGTGACCATGTTATAGACATGGCGTTTCCAGCCCTCCGGGCCTTCCCGCATCGACCTGATCACGTTCAGGGGATGGCATTGCGAGCAGGCCGTCGCCATTAGGTCGCGGCCTTCCCCAGGGGGCAGCGCGCCCTGGGCCCAGGCCGGGATGACGACCATGACGACGAGTGCTGCGACGCACAGCGCGGAAACAAGGCGGCCCATCACACCCTCCTCTGCCGCGCATCCGCAAGCGAATAAGCCGGATGCCAGGCGCTGGCCGCCCCGATACCGTCGCGGTGGGTGTGGATGTCGAGGAGATAGGGCCGCCCGTCGGCGATAACGCGCTGGGCGCGCAGAATCGCGGGCTTGACCTCGCCGGGTTCCTTGACCACCTCGCCCTCGACCCCGAAGGCGGCGGCGGCCTTGGCGTAATCAACGTCCGGGCTTCCGATGTAGCAGGTCATGTCGCGCCCAGTCGCGAACTGCCGCCCGCCGTAGTGCCAGATGCGGTTGCGTTCGTTGTTGTAGCTCTTGTTGTTGAGCACGATGTTCATCACCGGCGCGTGGTAGCGCGCCTGGCTCCACAGCGGCTGCGGGCCCGAGAAACAGAAGCTGCCGTCGCCGACCACGGAAACCACCGGCTGGTCAGGCCGCGCGAGCTTGACGCCGAAGGCCGCTGCCATACCCCAGCCCAGAATATTCGGGCTGGTCCCAAAATACTTTTTGTCGGAACCGCCGAATGACAGCAGCGGATCCATGGCCTTGCCGGAATCGACATCGCAGACGTAGCACGTGTCGGGCGCAAGTGCGCCCTCCAGCTCGAGTCCGATCCGCGACAGGGTGATGGGCGTCCCGTCGGCGTTGTCGCGCGCGATCTTCATACGGAACTCGGCCATTTCGGCCGTGTAGGCCCGTGTGCGCGCGATGCGCTCCTCAGCAATTTCCTTGAGGCGCGCCGGTGTAGCGAGGCTCTTGATCGCCACGACCAGGTCGGCGGTGGCAAGGCGCAAGTCGGCGACCATCGCGAGGTCAACCGGGGCGACGCGCGCCAAGCTCGTCGGATCATGTCGGATCGAGATCAATGTCGTCCCCGGCGATGCGCGCTCGCCGAAGCGGTTGCCGAGGTTCAACAGCACGTCGATTTTTCCAGGGAAGCGCATGTCGCGCAGTTGCGCGCCGACGAAAAGCGGATGCCGGGTCGGGAACGGTTTCGACCAGAATCCAAGCGCACCGGCCTGCGAGGCGACCGGGATGCCCAGCAGTTCAGCGAGCTGCACGAGTTCCTTCTCGCCGCGGCATGTCGTGATCTCATCGCCGATGCTGATCAGCGGATTCTTCGCCTCGACCAGGATGCGCGCTGCCTTTTCAATATCGTCCTTGTCGGGACGGATGCGCATCGGCACGTCGAACTTGGCTTGGTCCCAGATGGCGGCCTTGCCCTCTTCGCGCAGCGTGTTGTTGGGCAGCGACATGAACACCGGGCCGCCCGGCGGTGTGGTCGCAAATTTAAGCCCGCGCCGCAGCGTCTCCGGTATCGCCGTCGTGGTCTTCGCCGCCCAGTACCATTTGGTGATCGGCTGGGTCATCGTCTCGCAGTAGTCGAACTCCTGGGTGAGTTCGCGGCCGAGCGTATCCTGCTCAACGGATGCGACCGCCACCAGCAGCGGAGTCTGATCCTTCCAGCTGTTGACCATCTGGGTCATCGCATTGCACAGACCCACATTGGCGACGATCACGATGCCCGGTTTGCCGGATGCCTTGGCATAGCCGTCCGCCATGGCGACCACGGCGCCTTCCTGAATGCCTTTGATCACCTGGATGTCGGGCTCATCGACGAGAGCATCGAAGATCGGGTAATCGCCTGTGGACGGATTGAAGAACACGAACTTGACGCCGGCGGCCTTGAGCTGGGCAACGAACAGCGCACCGCCGGTGCCATGCATCTCGCGCATCGCGGCGGGCACCGCCGATGTTACGGGTGCGAGCGACTGTGCCACTGATTGGGCCGCCACGGTGGTCATACCGAGCGCGCTCAGCCCGGCCATGAGCTGTCGTCGGGATATCCCATCATCGAGATACTGCTTGACCAGATCTTTCATGGAAGTCTCCTCCGCAAGGGCTCGCCTTTTGGCGCGATTATAATGCGTTGGGGGCGCAAAGCCAAAGGGGCGGGCAAGAAACGCGCATGATACAAGAAACGCGATGACGCGGGCTCGGTTCGCTGGGTCGCGACCTCTGCTGTGGCATTCCCGCCGAGGCGGATCGGGTTGCCTCAAATGATGGCTGCAGGGTGCTGGGCCCCACTTGCACAGTTACGACTGAGAATCGTTTGATTCCGCTGGAAGGAGATCCGGTATAGTGAGGCGCTTAATCCAATCGGAGCACAGCATGAAAACCTTTGGGTGGCTGCTCGGCTGCATCGTTTGTGCCGGGGCATCGGAGCCTGCGGGCGCGCAGGACCGTGTGTCTTTTGCCGATCTCCAAGGCGCCGTCATTCATACACGCGTGCTCTTTCAGCAGGACGGATTGAGCAATGGTCAACCGTTTCAGAACCAGGCTGAGGTGGTCAGTACGATCACGATCGATTCGGCGAATACTCTGACGAATACGGTGGTCAGCACCGCGTACAATCCTCGGGGCGTTCGGGCATCTCCTCCCCGCACCGGTTCGTTCACGCTCGGACAGCCACGCGAGGTCGCGGCAGCAGGTGGAGGGCATGCGCTGTGGATTTTTCAGGACGGACAGCTCATCAACCTGCGAACGTTCAGGGCAGGAGCCTACAAGGGCACGATCTCGTTCAGCCGCGGCCCCGAAGGTTTGCGATGCTCGATTCGTCCCGCCTATGCGCGTGAAGCCGGCATCGCCGACTGGAATTGGGTCTCGCCCATTTCGGGCACCGACATACAAATGAAAAGTATCAAGCCGATCTCGTCCAGTTGCCAGGTCACCAAACGCTAGGGCGGTGATGGGGAAAACATCATGAGCGCGACGCAAACGGCGCCCCCTGATGGAATCGCGGCCGGCATCGCGACTCCCGAGGACATTCTGCCCCGCATCGAGCGGCTGCCGTTGTCGTCCTGGCAGATCAGAACCCGCATCATCGTCGGCACTGCGACCTTCTTCGATGCTTTCGATGCCCTCTCCATCACATATGTACTGCCCGCCGTCGTGCCGGTTTGGAAGCTCACGCCGACAGCTATTGGTTGGCTGATCTCGGCGGGTTTTCTTGGCCAGCTTGTCGGCGCGCTGATCGGCGGTGCGCTCGCCGAACGGATCGGCCGCAGGCCCGTCATCGTCACGGCGGTGTTGTGGTTCGGGCTTTTCAGTCTCGCCTGCGGGTGGGCGTGGAATTACGAATCGCTCCTGGTGTTGCGCCTTCTCCAAGGGCTCGGCCTAGGCGCCGAGGTGCCGGTTGCCGCAACCTATATCAGCGAGCTGGCCAAGGCCAGGGGCCGCGGCCGGTTCGTGCTGCTGTTCGAGTTGGTGTTCCCGGTCGGCCTCGTTGCCGTCGCCATTATGGGCCGCTGGATCGTGCCCATTGGCTGGCAATACCTGTTCTTCGTTGGAGGCCTCCCGGCGCTGTTCGCCTTGTTCATGATGCGCAACCTGCCGGAGTCGCCGCGGTGGCTCGCCTCGCAGGGCCGCATCGAGGAGGCAGCGACCGCCATGGCTCTCATCGAGAAGGAGGTTGAAGCCGCGACCGGCAAGCCGCTGCCCCCCGTCGAAGCTATGCCCAAGACGGCCGTCGCCAGTCGCGCGACGTGGTCGGAACTGTTCAGTCTCGCATATCGGCGGCGCACGCTGGTGATCTGGACCGCCTGGTTCGCCACCTATTTCGCCAATTACGGACTGACGACGTGGCTGCCGACGATCTATCGCGGTGTATTCAATCTCCCGCTCGAAACCGCGCTCAACTACGGCCTTCTAACGCAAGCATGTGGCCTCTTCACGAGCTTCGCCTGCGCGGTGCTGATCGACAGGGTTGGCCGCCGCGTCTGGTTCGCCACTGCTTTCGCCGGAGCGGCGGCGGCGTTGCTGACGCTGTGGTGGATCGGCCCAAGCAGCGCCGAGCGCATCCTCGTTTTCGCGATCCTGACGAACCTGTGCATCAGCACGCTGTCGCTTGCGCTCTATCTCTATACTGCCGAGCTTTACCCGACGCGTGTGCGCGCGCTTGGCACCTCGACCGGCACCGCCTGGCTACGCCTCGCATCGATCCTTGGGCCCCAGGTCTTCGGCAATACTGTCGCAAGCGGCAGCATCGGCGGCGCCTTCCTGGTGTTCGGGCTTGTCGCGCTCGTGGCAGGCGTGGTCGTCGCATTGTTCGCCACTGAAACTAAGTCGCGCGTGCTTGAGGAGGTTTCGCCGTGAGGCGAACGAAGAGGCAAACCAGGAAGGCCAAACCTCTGGCACCCGCAACCGCACCCCGGCCGCCGCAGCTCAGCGACGCACCCAGCGGCGAGGCCCACCGAGTTAGCGTCAGCAACCTGTCGCTTCACCAACAGTTCGAGCAACAGGCGCGGAACATGCTGGAACGCGCCGATATCGACGAGGAACAGAAGCAAAGCATCCTGGTGGCCATGGCCTGCCCCTGCTGCGGAGCGGGCGGGGTATCGTTCAGCGTGAAGTTGAAGCAGAAATGACGACCGACTGCAGTCGGCTACTCCGACCGGGCAGCGATGAAATGCGTGACCTTGGGAGTTCCTGCGAGCTGATAACGATGAACCGTGCTTTGCATGGTACGATCGGCAATGGTCACACGCTCGTGCTGACGCAGATGTTCATGCCACGATTCAACGAGGAACGTCTCCAGAAATCGGCCCTCCTCGGCGGCGTCTTCGAATACGCACCAGGCATAGGCGCCATCACGGCGGCGCTCTTGGGCCAGCCTTCGAGCGCGGCCAGAAATGCTTTCCGATTCTCAGGGTCAATTCGATATTCGACCGTCACCAGCACCGGTCCTCGATCGTGCTCAACCTCGTGGGTCAGAGTCGGAGCGGGCCAGTGCATGGACGGAGCGAGGTCGAAGCCGGCACCCGTGGAGACACCGCAGTCTGCGGTGCGATGGTGGGAGAGATTGCCTTTGGTTAGCCCTCCATGATCTCTGGCCCTTTCGATATCTTCAGGTTCGTCGTGGCGACGCTGGCCCTATTCCTCCTGTTCGCAAGGCGACAATATTCCTCCTATTCTCAAAGCGACAATGCAATCCGCCAGGCCACGATCCGAGAGATGCGACCGGCAAAGTGAAGCACGCCGCCTGGCCACCCATGTTCGTTTCGGAACCAGCCGGGCGAGAGGACGTTAGTACATGCGAATACATGTGGCTCGGTTTCGCATGTGGACGGAAGATCGGCGAGTAAATGATTGGCGGCGATACATGCTGACCGGGTGAAGAGTGGTTTTCGTGTATCAGCCTGTAAGCCCGATCTCCACTTTGCACCGCGGCCGCGTCGCCCCCCTTTTGTCGTCCGGGAGAGATTTATGATCGGAAGGTTTGCCGCTGCGAGACTGCACGTCCTCACTGGAGCTGCCATTTTGATTGGAATGGGCGGAGGGCTCAACCTGCCAAGCGATCCTTTGCACGCGGGGTTAGACGGCTGGCTCACCCCTGCACTGGCTGCCGAACCTTCGGCAACCACCGCGAATTTTGCGGATGTGGTCGACAAGGTGAAGCCGGCGGTGATCGGCGTCCGCGTAAAAACAGAGGTGGTCGGGCAGCTCCCTGCGCCGCCCGGGTTGCCGCCGGGCCGGTCTACCCCCCGGAGGCGTGGCACGCCGCGCGGCGAGCCCGACACGCCGTTCGACCTCTTTCCAGGCCAGCCCAACAGACAGCAAGAGCAACAGCGTGAGGGAGCTGCGAGCCAGGGGTCAGGCTTTTTCGTTGATCCTGACGGCTACGCGGTAACAACCCATCATGTGACCGAAAACAGCAAGACGATAGAAATCAGCACGGATGACGGCAAAAGCTACAGCGCCAAGCTGGTAGGCAGCGACCCGAGCACCGACCTCGCACTCCTCAAGGTGGAAGGCACCGGATTTCCGTTTGTCCGGTTGGCCGACAAACCGCCGCGCGTCGGCGACTGGGTTCTTGCTATCGGCAATCCGTTCGGACTGGGTGGCACCGTAACGGCGGGGATCATCTCGGGGCGGGCGCGCGACATCGGCGTCGGAACGTTGAACGACTTCCTTCAGATCGATGCTCCCGTCAACCAGGGCAATTCCGGCGGTCCCGCTTTCGACCTCAATGGCGACGTGGTCGGGGTCAACAGCGCGATCTTCACGCCGACCGGTGGATCAGTCGGCATCGGTTTTGCGATCCCGGCAGAGACCGTGGGGCCGGTGGTTGCTCAACTCAAAGACAAAGGGAAAGTGATCCGTGGCTGGCTGGGCGTCCAAATTCAGCCCGTAAATCTTGAGATCGCGGAAAACCTCGGTCTCAAGCAGGCGCAAGGCGTACTTGTCGCCCAGCAGCAAACGAACAGTCCCGCCGCGAAGGCTGGCATTGTGTCAGGCGATGTCATCACCTCGGTAAACGATGAACCGATCGAGGATTCGCGTGACCTCATCAAGAAGATCAGCGGCATGGCTCCCGGCACACCGGTGAAGCTTGGCATATTCCGAAAGGGGGAGAATAAAGCCGTCACGGTTACGCTGGGTGAACTGCCAAACTCGGGCAAATCCGGCGGCGATGTCACTGCACCAAATTGAGATGTCACTGCACCCGATTGAATTTGCTGCCAATTGAATGCCTGTGTTCTACACGTACTTTCATGTCTGCCGTGCAAAGAATTCGGTGGGGAACCGAACGCATCAATTTCACGTTATCGAATTACGAAAACCTATTGGGAGGACCCCAAAAATGTCAGTTCGTTGCACAATATCCCGCTCATTCTTCGCGGCGGGTATCGCAGTTTCCGCGATCGCAGCGCCGCTCTTAACTGCATCGTATACACCGGCCGCCGCGCAGGCGGTGTCGATCTCAGCCGAGTTCCGCACCGCGCTTGAACCCTACGGCTCATGGGAACACAGCAGGCGTTGGGGCGAGGTGTGGATACCCGCGCGTGTCGCGCGCGATTGGCGACCGTATACCGTCGGTCACTGGGTGTTCTCGGACGATTACGGTTGGTACTGGGTTTCCGATGACGAGGAGGCAGGTTGGGGCGTCGTCACTTTTCATTACGGCCGCTGGGTTGATGATGATGAGCTCGGCTGGGCGTGGGTCCCGGGCAATACATGGGGACCGGGCTGGGTGCAGTGGCGCCGTGGTCGCAGCCACGTCGTCGGTTGGGCGCCGCTACCGCCGGACGACGTCGTTGTCGAGTACCGGGAACGGCCGCAGGTCTGGATCTTCGTGCGTGAGCGGGATCTGATCGCCCCACGGGTCACCCAAGTGATTTTACCGCCGCAAGAACGCGAGGTGTTTTTCCGTGAAACCGTCGTAGTGAATCGCACGGTGGTGTTTGAGGATCGCAGGTTTGCGGTGAACCCGGGCATTTCGCCGACTTTTGTTGCGGCCGAGGTCGGGCGACCCATTTCACGCTTTGAAGTGCGACCTCACGTGCTCGCAGGGACGGCAGCGCTCGCCGGTGCGATCGTGGTGAGGGCGGAAGATATCCGCAACCGTGAACGCGTTCGTGAGATTACGCGCGAGTCGACGTTCGTACGTGAGACGTCGAACGCCATCCAACCCGCCCGTAGCGTCCCGCCGCCGCAACCGCTCGCTCCCAACGAGCGCGGTCGGCTCGGCGATGTACCGCTGCGCGCCGCGCAGGGTGCTGGCCAAACGGGGCAAAATCGACCGGGTGGTCCGAATGCTCCACAGGGTGGCCCCAACGCGAATATAGGCCAGCCGAACGTCCCCTCAACCCAGGAGCAGCGGCAGGGCGCCGTTCCCGGGCAGCAGCGGCAGGGTGCCCCTCTCGGCCAGCCGCTCCAGCAGCAAGAACGTGAAAACCGCCCAGGCGCGCCTGGGACAACGGGTGCGGCGCCGGGTGTACCGCCGACTGGCGCACCCGGTGACAGACGTACCGTGCAGCCAGGCCGTGATCAGCGCAACCCGCGCGAAGGCCGGCCGGGAACGCCGCCGGGTGCACCTCCTGCGACTTCGGGCGCCGCTCCAAATGCACAGCCGAACGCGCCAGGCGAACCGCGTGGTGCGCGACCCGAACAACGCGGCCTGCGCGAAGGACGGCCGGGAACACCGGGTGCCCCTCCTGCAACCTCGGGTGCCGCTCCGAATGCGCAGCCGAACGCGCCGGGCGAGCCGCGCGGCGCACGACCCGAACAACGCGGCCTACGCGAGGGGCGGCCCGGAACGCCGGGTGCGCCTCCTGCGACTTCGAGCGCAGCGCCAAATGCACAGCCGAACGCGCCGGGCGAGCCGCGTGGTGCGCGACCCGAACAACGCGGTCTGCGCGAAGGGCGGCCCGAGACACGGGGCGGACCGCCGAGCATCTCCGGCCAACCCTCACGCCCGCCACAGGCTGGCGCTGAGCAACGCGGCCCGAGCGGCGCGTTGCCGGGACGCGAAGGACGCGAGATGGGTGCAGGTCGGCCGGGCGCCGGACCCGGAGCTGCTTCCGGTCCCAGCACGAGCGGAGCCGCGCCCAGCATGCGAGAGCGCGGGCCGGTTGGTCAGCCGGGCGGCGGTCGGGAGCCGAGCCGCGAGGGCGGCCGGTCGCAGCCCCCAACTACCGGCGCAGCACCGAGAGGCGGGGCGCAGGGGGTGCCGGGACCAGGCAGGCGTGAGGAACGATAACGTCCTTATAAGCGACGCGAATGCCGCAGCGGGACCGCCGCGGCATTCGCTATGGTGGCACGCCGGCGGCAATATGATCGTCGTCCTGATGAGCTCTACACTGGTATGCCCGTTACGAACATGGTACCGACGCGGTGTTGCCGACGGGCCTGGCCCTGTCACTGATTGTCGTCTGCATTCTGCTGTTCACTGGCTGGAAGGGGTGGGAAATGGTGTATCGTCATCGTGTCGGAGTTGCCGATGATACTGACCTTATGAATGTACCCTCGCGCTCTCCGACAGGGCAGACGCGCGGCCGTGCCGCATAGGCTTTGGCGGGCACGCTACGCGAATATCCCGCGCTTAAATACTTCGCGAACAGAGACGATCAACACGTCGTGGCCAGCAGCGAGCCGCATGTTCGCGGCGTCGCGCTGTTGGGCCGGTGATAGCAAGCGATGGCGACCATAGGTCTTGACGCGCCACATGGCGCCATTACGCGGACAAACGGCTGTACGATCGACAGCGAAACCATTGCCGGGGCGGCCTGTCTCGCATGCGCGCTGATAATCGGGATTGCAACGGCCGGAGACTACGGAACCACGATCGACGAATTTAACACCGACGATTACGGTCCCAAGGCCTTGGCTTGGTATACGAGCGGCTTTACTGACCACTCGCATTTCGAAACTGTCGAATTCTCGCTTTGGTACTACGGCCCCTGGTTCCAAATACTCACGGCCCTCGCGCAATCGCTCGGGATCGCCAATCCGCTGACCGTGCGCCACGCCATGACGTTCCTGGTCGGGCTTGGCGGCCTCGCGGCGTTGCTGCCGATTGCACGGTTTTCCGTTGGCCGTTGGGCGGGAATGGCCGCGCTCGTCTTGTGCCTGACCACCGGCTATCTCTACGGCAACCTGTTCTTCGCGCCAATTGACGTTCCGTTTCTGGCCGCGATGTGCTGGGCGATCCTTGCCATCGCGCTCATGGCTCGCCAGGTGGTGCCGGGATGGACTGCGACGGTTTGTGCGGGACTGGCGACCGGACTCGCGATCGCCACACGAACCGGCGGCGTCATTACCCACTGCTTCTTGATCGCAACGATGTTCTTGTCTGGCGTCGAAGCGCTCATTCTGAACCGCCATGCTGCGTGGACGCAGCTTCGCGCTATCGCGGTTCGTGTCGCGGCGGCGATCGCGATCAGCTGGTTGACTGCCATCGTGCTTTGGCCATGGCTGCAAATCGGCAATCCGTTCAGCCAATTCAAAATTGCCTTTGTGCACTTTGCAACATTACCGCTGAATTTCAAATTCCCGCACTGGGGCCGCGACCTTTGGACGAATGCACCGCCGTGGTCCTACATTCCGGAGCAGTGGCTGGCCCGACTGCCAATAGGGTTCCTGTGCCTCCTGTTACTAGCTGCATTGTTCGCTCTCGCTGAGGTTCGATGGCTCGCGGGCGTGAGTCTTGAGCGTTTCAAAAAACAGAGCGTGCCGGGGCTGCGTCGCCCTGCGCTGATGGTGGCGCGCAGCCGTCGCATTCTGCTCGTGTGGATGGCTGTGGCTGCTCCAGTCGGATTTCTGATGGTCCAGCACGCGACCCTTTATGACGGCGTCCGCCACATCCTGTTCGTTATTCCAATGCTTGCTTTGGTTGCTGGTTGGGGATTGGTGCGGCTGCTTCCCTTTCTGCGGCGCTTTAGGGTTTTGGCTGTAGCGTTTGCTGGCGGGTACATCGCTGTCGCCATTGCCAACCTGGTCACCCTGCATCCGCTTGAATACATCGCGACAAATGCATTCGCGGGCGGCACGGCGGGCTCGTATGGGCGCTTTGAACTGGATTATTGGGGGGCCGGCGCGACGGAGGCCTTGCGGCGCCTTGAAGGCCGCCTGGAAGCCGCAGGGGCATTTGCCCACGGCTCACCGAGTCTCCTCATCTGTATTCCTTATAGAGAGCGCATGGTGAAACCGATGCTGCAGAAGAATTGGCGAATAGAATTAAACGCCGGGAAGGCCGACTTCGTCATCGAAAGCGAGCGGTCGCGCTGCGCTGCTGGAGTCAAGGAATTGGTGCTCGTCGATGAGGTGACGCGGTACGAACGCGCGTTTGCATGGATTTATGGAAAAAAGTCCGGTCGTTTTACTGATGCGGCTCGTCAGTCATGTGCCGGGCAGCAGCAAGATCGGACATGCGCTGAGATTCAGGCTTCTCCGTGGGTCGAGAGCGAACATCCGCCAGCGCAATCGCGCGAGCAAGAATCGTGATGAGCTCCATCTGCGTGCGCAGTTTCAGGTGAAGGTTGAGAAGCACGATCAGGGTGATGCAGACCCAGATGTAGAGAACGAGATCAACGCCGCGGCCGACACCGGCCCACAGGGCGACGTGCGTGGCGTGATCGGGGACCCAGGTGAAATAGAGGCCGGCAACCGCGACGATTATCGAAAGCACTGCCACAGCGGGCGAACGACGACGTTCATTGCCAGCGTAGATCGCCACGCCAACCAGCAAGAGCGAGAGGACGACCTGCGCGATCATCGGTAAAGCCTGCGTGCGAACAGGTCGAGAAGGATTATCAGTGCGTCACTAAGTCTTTGCCCCTTGGCTAGCGAGTAGGCGCTGTATTCGATGCTGACCGGCACTTCGACATAGCTTAAGCCGCTTGCGGCGATCTGGCTGAGAATCTCTGAGGCGTGCGCCATGCGATTCTGCCGGAGCCGAATCGTGCTTGCGCCGCGGCGGGTCATGGCGCGCAGGCCATTATGCGTATCGGAGAGATGCAGCCCGGTGGTCAGCTGCGTAAACAACGTAGCCGTTTTCAATAGCCACCGGCGGGAGAGCGGCAAACCGGTTGGGCCACGGAGAAAACGGCTGCCGAGCGCGAAGTCGGCCCGCGCGTTTTCCAGCGCGCGTATCAGGCTCTCGATGTCCGCAGCCCTATGCTGGCCATCGGCGTCGAACGTAACGATAGCATCAGCGCCTTGCGCCAGGGCGTAATCCATGCCCGTCTGCAGCGCGGCGCCTTGGCCCAGATTGATCGGATGGCGGATGACGCAATCTGCCGCGCAGGCGGCCGCTGCGGTCTGGTCCGCCGACCCGTCGTCTATCGCGACGATCCTGTATCCGCAGCGCACGACGTCGCTGATCACGCGATGAATAACCGCCGCTTCGTTATACGCGGCGATTACGACCCATATACGCGCAGGAAAAAATTCCATTGGCCGCCCCTCCTGACCCTAAATTCCAACAAAAAACAACGTAGAAAGGATGGCGATAGTTCCGTCAGCCAACGACGAGCACGAGTCCGAGGACGACGGCTGCGATGCCCAAAATCAGCCGTAAACCGATCGGTTCGCCAAACAGCCAGCCGCCGAGCAGTGGCGTGATCGCAAACGCAATCGCCACAAAGGGGTAGGCACGCGAGAGGGGTGTGAACGTGAGAATCCAAACCCACAGGACGGCGAGCCCGCAATATAGGGCGAAAGCCGCGAAAAAATATACGTTTCCGGTGAGGTCGATCAGCCGGTCACCTCCGGCACCGCTCAAAGTCAGGCGCTGCGCCGCCATCTTGAACAGAAGTTGTCCGCTGGCCATACCGGTGCCGTAGATGGCCAGCAACGCGATTTGCACCAAAGTGAGGCGTTCGTTACTCATGATGGTGGCTTTCGCAGCACGAGGCGCAGAGCATCAAAAAGATTGACGGGCAGCCCTATATTAGTCACGCGCGATCGGGAGTGGGAGGAAAAACCCAGCATGCGACGTAGCTGAAATACCATAAGCGACAGCGGTACGACCTTCCACGGATGATCGATATCCTCAATCGTCAGTCCGAGCGAGCTTGCGATTTTCTGCATGCTGTCGCGGCTGAAGAACCAGAGGTGTTGTGGCGGCGTCATAAGCCGCCAATATCTCCCGCAGAGCCGTGCGACAGGTGCGCCAAAATCGCCGGTGGTGATGATGATTATGCCACCAGGATTGAGATGGCGACTCAACAGGCGCAGCGTTTCGCGCGGGTTGGGCAGATGCTCCACGACATCGAGCAGGACAAAAACATCCGTGCCCCCGATCTGGGACAAGGCCGTCTCGTCCGCCGTTCCAGTGAAGACACGCAATCCTGATTCACGACAATGAATTGCGGCATCAGCAGCCAGCTCAATTCCGAAAACGTCAAAATATGCCTTTGCCTCGTGCAGAAAATAACCGTAGGCACAACCCACCTCGACTAAACGACCACAATTGCGCCATTTTCGGATAAACTTCACGGTCCGGGCAAACTCCCGCCGCAACACCGACTCAGCGCCCAGATAATCGGCATAGCCGTCCGGCTGCTGCCCGGAAAAATAGTCGCTGGTGTAATACGACGCCGGATCGAACGCCTGGGCTTCCGCGCGTCCGAGCCCACATATGCGGCACCGCAGAACGCCGCAGCCCTTGATGGAATAAAGCTGCTTGTGTTCGGTGGTCTGATCGCAGGCAGGGCAAAGCCGCGGCACTAAATTCCGTTTCAAGGCATGATTATCAAGTCGCGCACTAAAATGTGTTTCCATTGGAGCATACCATCGTTCGCGTTTCTGGTGCTTTCATCGGCTGAGGACTATCGCAAACATAAAACGGCTGCCATCCCCCCGCAGCGTGCCCGTCCGCAGGGGCACGGTTCCGGTGGAACGTTTGACCGGATTGTTGGTTATCTGCCTTGCCAGAGCGGTCGCCTGACCGCCCGTATGTGTCAGATTTTATTTGGAGAAATTCCATGACCGAGGAATTCACCTGTCCTAAATGTTCGTCTCAGTCGGTTATTTATCCTGACCTGCCGGAGGAGGATGATGAATACGTCGTATGCCGCGGGTGCGGCACAATCCTCGCGTCAGTGAGGCAATTCCGACGCTTTGTCGAACGTCGCCCGGTACGACCTGGAGCGGTGGTGACGGGATGTTGACGTTTAGTTGCCATGTGTGTGGTAGATGACTCGCCGCGCCAATTGAGGCCAAAATGCCGGGGCTGAATCCGTCCGATATGCCTTCGCGACATGTCAGTATCCCTCAAACGCACCGGAACCGCTATTCAAAGGCCCAGTTTGTCCCACACCATCTCAGTTCTTGAGCGAGAAGCGTACAGCGCAAAGGAGACAAAATATGAAACTATTGACGCGATCCATTTCCGCAGCGGTTCTGACGATCGCGTGGCATTCCGGCGTTCCGGTGGCAAACGCTCAAGTCGAGGGTCCTTCGCCCGGTGTTTCAACCCCCTCACGTGAGATACCCGATCAGAAGCTCGACGCGGCGGCGGCAGCACTTCAGCGCGTGGCGCTACTCCAACAGGCCTATCGACAACAGCTGGCAGAAGCGACCGCCCAATCGGATAAAGAGCGCATCGTTGCCGAAGCGAACGATGCCCTCACCAAAGCGGTCGTGGATCAAGGCCTCTCAGTGGATGAATACGCCTCCATCCTGGAGACAGCGAAAAATGATACGGGGCTTCGCGAAAAAATCCTGCAGCGAATACGTCCCCCACAACAAGAGCCAAACTCATCGGGACAAGGTCCGGGCCGTTAGGAAACTCCGACCTGATCGCCGTCGGACGTGGCGCGGACCAAACAACTGGTCCGCGGGTCGCTGAGACGTTATGATTCATCGCTATTGAGGCGTTAGCGGTTGGCGTCCACAGGAGCTTGCCGCGTACCCATTTCGTATTCCTCAAACAGAGTTTTGCTGTTGCCGCTCACTCTAAACATCTTTTGAAAGAACAGATTGTTCGGAATTTGAATTACGGCACCGGCGTCCTCCCGTACCACCACGAACATCAGATTACTATCGATCACCCGCCCTTTAAGATTCTCGGGCAGCATCTCGATATTGTCGCCAAGATGAAAGGGGCGCCAGAAGGCGATAAAGAAGCTCGCCGTTATATTGCTGACCATCGTCCAGGTTGCCAGAAAGCCAACCCCGACGATGGTCGCGGCGCTTACTACAAGCGTCCAAAGTCCACCAACGCTGATACCCCAGATTTCCAGCACCAACGTAGCAACAACAACCCACAGCAAACCAATCAATACGCGCGTTGTGGTCAACACTGTCTCGTAAGGTAGTCGGAGCCGGGACGCTACGCGTCGCAGCCAGTTCTGCAGCGGCCGTTTCAGCAGATAGCTGAGAGCGAAGGCGCCTATTATCAGGCCGATCGTCGCGA
Source organism: Xanthobacteraceae bacterium (assembly GCA_035311445.1). Taxonomy (GTDB): domain Bacteria; phylum Pseudomonadota; class Alphaproteobacteria; order Rhizobiales; family Xanthobacteraceae; genus JAJPKK01. Next base: position 23,224 of record DATGCX010000141.1, read on the forward strand.
GCACCGCCATCAGGCTGATGTTATGCCGGTCAAACCAGGCCGCAACGTCATTCATTGGAAAGGCCTCCAGCGAAGCCAAATGATATCCACTTGGCAGTTGCACGATTGTCGGATGGTTGCAAGGGTCGCCTAACGAGCGCGGCCCCCCGCACGTCGAAGCATTTTGCTCGAACGAGCCGCCGCCGATGTCCGTCAGCCGGCTACCCGTTTCTTGCGCTGCACGGCATTGCGTTCAAAGAACAGTGCTTGGCTGACGAGCGCCGAAACCGTAGCCTTCTGATACGGTTTGGAAACCAGGAACGCAGGTTCCGGACGTTCACCGGTGAGAAAGCGTTCGGGATATGCCGTAATGAAAATCACAGGTACTTCGAACGTGTCGAGCAGATCATTGACGGCCTCTAGTCCTGAACTCCCGTCCGCCAATTGGATATCTGCCAGAATAAGGCCAGGACGTTTGGTTTTGGACAGCGCGATCGCCTCTGCTCGCGTGCGCGCAATGCCAATGCTGCGGTGACCGAGGTTCTCGATAATGTTCTCCAGGTCGAGAGCGATCAGGGCTTCGTCCTCGATGATCAGAATGTCGGTGGCGATCTGCTCGGCCAGCTCCCGCCCGGACTCCTCTATCAGATGCTGCAGCTGCCGCCGATCAATGTCGAGAATGGCGGCCGCATCCTCCTCGGAAAATCCTTCGACCGAAACAAGAAGGAATGCTTGCCGCGGCATCGCCGTGATCTGACCGAGGTGGCGGTCCGCGGGCTTTAGATCGGTGATGCGGTCCGCTCTCTCATTCACTTCAATCGAATTCCAAATCCTAGAGAATATTCGATACAATGCGACTCTTGGTTGCGTCGGGGTATCCAGAAGAGTCGGTTCTTTGACCAAAGCCTCCAGCGCAGCTGCCACATAGGAATCTCCACTGGCCTGCGTCCCGGTCAAAGCGCGGGCGTAGCGACGCAAATACGGCACATGCTGGGCAACAGCCTGAGACATGGACATGGCTAATTCTCCCCATCGGGCGGCGCGCTGTCATCTCCTCAACTTTCGGCTCACAAAAAAAGTTCCCGTCGGCTGGAACTGATTATTGTCCCGTAGGTTGGTTCCGACATGGGGTCCCGCAGAGCCCTTGGCAAGAACTTAAACCGCGGGCGCGAGGGAAGATCATGAACAGAAGCGGGCCATCACAACGGAAAACGAAGGCGGACGTGCGAGGATCCGAAACAGTGGTTAAGCTCGGACCCGATATCAAGGCAAAAATCGGGCAGCAGCTACGCCTGATGTACAGCGAAGTCGTCGATCAGGGGGTCCCAGAGCGCTTTGTTGAAATGCTGAAGCGACTGGACGAAGCGACCGATGAGGGAATAGAAGAATGAGTCGCCGGAACGATGTCCGCGATGCAATGTTGGCGGCGGTCCCAAGCCTACGCGCATTTGCCATTTCGTTGTGCGGAAATATCGATCGCGCCGATGATCTGGTACAAGAGACGCTGCTACGGGCGTGGGCCAATCTCGGCTCGTTCCAGCCGGGTACCAACATGTCTGCATGGCTGTTTACGATCTTACGCAATCTGTTTCGGTCTGAATATCGTAAGCGGCGGCGCGAAGTGGAGGATGCTGAGGGCTCCTACGCGGAATCCCTCACTTCATTGCCCGACCAGAACAGCCGACTCGAGATCGGCGAATTCCGTGAAGCTCTTAAAATGCTTCCGCCGGAACAGCGGGAGTCGCTTATCCTGGTTGGCGCATCCGGCTTTTCCTATGAAGAGGCGGCGCAAATTTGCGGATGTGCGGTCGGCACTATCAAGAGCCGGGTGAACCGTGCAAGAACCAGACTTGCCGAGATTCTTTCCATAGATAGCGCCAGCGATTTTGGCCCCGACCGTGAGACACGTGCGGTCGTAAATTCATCGTGAGCGTGACAAGCGCCACCAGCGTGGTTTCACCCTCATCCCATGCCGAGGTGGTCTTGCAGCCTTCATCATCTGGTTTTATTGCGTGGGATGATCCATGGTCGCGCTGCCTCGTCTGGGTGCGGATCTTGCCCGAATACCCATTCCGTCACGAAACGACCGTCCTCATGACGGACAACAACTGCTGCGCGGCGTCCGGCATGGCCGTCTCGTTCCGCAAAGGTGATCGCGTTGCAAACGGCTTGGCTCTTGCTCGGATAGTCCCCCGGAAAGCGTCGCCCGCCTTGGACGATCTTCCAGCCGGACTCCTGGTTCACTACGATGTACCGCGGATTGAGCATGAATTCTCCAATTGTATATTCTGTAGGTTTCTACGACATCGCGGGAAAAACGGGCCGCATTGAAAAAGGTTCGGCGCCAGGCTGATCCGTCAATCCCCGCGGCCTTTCATTGGCTGATGTGCAAGGACGGGGCTGGAGGGACTTGGAATGATTACTGTGTTGCCCCGCGCCTCTGCACGGGCTGGATAAGCGATATCGGATCAGATGCCGGAAAGGTTCCCTCAAGAGCTTCATCTAACACATCCTCGATGTAACGCCGTTCAGCATTGGGGCGCTGTTTCGGCGGTATTTGATCATTGCGCATATTGCCGCGTTTCACGTTGTAGTTCATGAGGCGTTCTCCGCAGTTCCAAACCTGGAAACACAGCCGGTTGCGGGTAACGTCCATCCAGCCGATTTGTTGCACCCCGTTGCTGCCCCTAATCGGACGGGCGGAACGACAGTCCTGTGGCCGCCGTTATCATTTAAGGAAACTATGGGTACACTAGATGCGAGCCATGAACATCGCGGTTGTTATCGCTGCCATTTCGACGGCATTCATCTGTGACGCACGCGCGCAGGTCGAACGGCCCGGGACTCCACCGTCGCTCGCCCAGCCTGCAGATCAGAACCCGTGTCCTCCGGGGGGCAGCGGTTCCCCCCGCCCCGACGACGCGACGGGCAGGCGACCGTTGAGCGACCAACTTGCCGAATCGAAGGGCGTGATCTGTCCGCCAGCCGGTACCGACCCTGGCATTGCGGTACCGCCGAGGGGCGGCGGCCGTACACCGGTGATTCCGCCTCCCGGAACCCCGGGCGGTGATCCGAACATTCAGCCGAAATGATGACGGTGGTTCTCAAGGTAAGGCTTTCCACTTCCCCCGTGGGCCGGTTTTCGAACGCTGCGTCGAGGCACCCGTAGGTTAATTAGCGATCACTTGTGCTATGGAACTGGAATGGAGCGTCGGACTTATTAACCCGGCGGGTTGGGTTGCCGTGATCCATCAGGTGCGGGAGGCCAAATGCGCGACCATTACCGCGCGGGGGTGGCAATGATGCTGATTGCTCTCTCCGCCATTGCGGATTCAACGGCCCAGAAAGCCTCAGCTGCGCAATTAGCAACCGAACAACTGCTCGACAGTTCGGTCAGGACGCCAGGCGGGTTTCCGAGAGAGCCCACTGTGACGATCTTCGATCACAGCGAGGTCCAGGGCATTCTAGGCAAGGAGGTCCGCAGCGCTGCGAACGAGAACATGGGACGGATCGTCGATGTCCTCGTGGACCGAACAGGGCAGGTCAGGGCGGCCGTTATCGATTTCGGCGGCTTCCTCGGTGTTGGCAGTCGCAAGATCGCGGTTGCGTGGAACGCTTTACGGTTTCCATCCAATACGGATAATGTCGAACGCATCCTTCTCGAGTTGACGCACGATCAGGTACGGGCCGCGCCCGAATACAAGGAGGACAAGTCGGTTGTCGTGCTGGGAGCGTCAGGCAGTCTAGAATCACTGCCGTTTCCGTAAGAACAGTTCCGCCGGAGCCGTCCGCTGTCCGCGAAGCCATCATTGCGCCCTATTGACCCGCCGGTTCGGCGATCGCCGCCAGAAGACCAGCCGGACAACTTGCCGACCGCCCTAAAGGATGGTGCCAAGGGGCCGGCGCAGAGCGAACCACCGCCCGGCGCTACGCAACGGAGCCAGCGTGGCTTGGACTGGTTTGTCTTCTTTGTCGCGGATGTCCAAACCGGCTTTGGTCCATTCGTCGCCGTCTATCTGACCGCACAGAAATGGACGCAGGTCGACATCGGTCTCGTGCTCACGGTTGGGAGCCTCGTGGCTTTGGCCGGGCAGATGCCGGGTGGCGCGCTCGTCGATGCCGCCAGGTCGGAGCGTCTGGTGGCGGGGTTGGCCATTGCGGCAATCGCAGTCAGCGCACTTGCGTACGCGGCCGTCCCCATCTTCGCCGTCATATTGGCGGCCGCAGTGCTGCATGCGGCGGCCAGCTGTGTGCTGGGACCCGCGTTGGCGGCGATCAGTCTCGGCCTTGTGGGTCATGCCGCCATCGGCCAACGCCTCGGCCGCAATGCCCGATTTGCCGCTGTCGGCAACGGGCTCGCGGCCGCTGCAATGGGTGCATGCGGTTATTTCCTGTCGGCTCGTGCAGTTTTCTTCGTCACTGCGATGCTGCTCATGCCGGCGTTGCTGGCGCTTCGCGTCATCTCACCAAGGGAAATTGACCCCGAGCGTGCCCATGGCGGTCCACCAGAGCGTCCGGCCGGCGCGCCGCGAACCAAACTCCTGGGATTCGCGCGAATGCGCCCGCTGGTGATTGTCGCCGGCTGCGTCATGCTATTTCATCTTGCCAATGCAGCAATGCTTCCACTGATGGGGAGCGCTTTGACGACCCGCTTAAGTAAATGGGCACCGGTCTTAATTGCTGCCTGCATTGTCGGCCCGCAGATTCTTGTTGCGACTTTTTCTCCCTGGGTCGGTCAGCGGACCCAAACATGGGGGCGTCGGCCGCTGCTCCTTGTTGCCTTTGCGGCATTGCCGATACGCGGGCTGTTCTTCGCCACGGTAACCAATCCCTACCTGCTGGTTATTGTGCAACTGCTCGACGGTGTTGCCGCCGCAATATTGGTCGTCATAGTGCCGCTGGTGATCGCCGATCTCACTCGCGGTACCGGGCATTTCAATCTGGGCCAGGGTGTCGTCGGCACTGCCATGGGAATTGGCGCCTCGCTGAGCACGACCTACGCAGGATACTTAAGCGATCATTTCGGCACCCCCATCGCTTTTTTCGGCCTGACCGCCATTGCGATTGTTGGCCTTGCCACAGTGTGGGCAGCAATGCCGGAAACCCGGCCGCGATGCGAAAGTCCGATCGTTACGGATTGATAAGCTGGCGACCTGTCGCGTTCTTCTTGCAGCCATTGATGTGCAAGCAATCGGCCCATCGGGGGAGATAATGGGCAACCGGGGATTACCCGGATGAACCAGCCTGCGCGGTTCCGAGGCTTGCCTCGACAGCGCGGGCACCCCCGTCGACAACCAGCCGGAGGGGACGGGCCTTGCGCTCAGCCAGGCTTCGATACACGGCGAGATATTCCTGTGCCATGCGCCGAGCCGTGAACCGCCGCTCGAACTGCTTGCGGACCTCCTGGCGAGGAAGCTGCGAAAGTCGATCGAAGGCTCCGATCGCGCCTTTTTCGTCCTCGACGATGAAACCGGTCAAACCGTCATCGACCACTTCCGGGACGGACCCCCGGTTGAACGCAATGACTGGTGTACCGCAGGCCATCGCCTCGATCATGACAAGGCCGAACGGCTCGGGCCAATCGATGGGATCCAACAGTGCAACTGCGCCACTCAGAAATTCGGATTTCTCAGCATCAGTGATCTCGCCAATGTACTCGGTGTTCGAATTATCGAGTAACGGGCGAATTTTTTCCTCGAAATATTCGCGGTCTACTTTGTCAACTTTTGCCGCGATCCGCAGTGGTACCCCGCATTGCCGGGCAATCGAAATTGCACGATCGACTCCCTTCTCTGGGGCAATGCGGCCGAGAAAAGCGAGGTACTGCGGTCTAGCCGGCAATGGCGTCAGCAGTTGCTCCGGAAGTCCATGATACACGGTGCAGACCCACCCCGCCTGCGGCACCGGCCTGCGCTGGGCATCCGAGATCGAAACGACCGGAACTGATGAGAACGTGGTGAAAACCGGCTGGTGCTCGGGAAGATCAAGCCGACCATGCAGCGTGGTCACGAACGGGATCGCCTGGCGGGAGAACAAGGAGAACGGATAATAATCAAGATGGAAGTGAAGGAAATCGAACTCGTCGGCTCGCCGCCGTACCCGCTCCAACATCAACATATGCAGTGCGTTAGGGTCCCGCACGGATCCGTCGAGGCGCAACGCCCGTGGCCATGGCGCCTCAAGCTTTGCGGAAGTGCGGGAGTCGGCGCTGGCGTACAGTGTAACGTCGTGCCCTAACGCAACCAGTTCTTCAGTCAGCCAATAAACGACCCGTTCAGTCCCGCCATACAGCTTCGGGGGGATGGCTTCAGTCAGCGGCGCAATCTGAGCGATATGCATTTTAAGCGGCCTCCTTATCGGCTGTTCCCGCGCCAGCAGCCGCCAAATAAAGAGCAATCGATCCGCGCAAGGCAAGGAACTTATTTTTTCCGGCGAAAGGAACTTTTTCCGCGACCATGCGTCAACCGCGATGCAGGGGAGTTCCAGTACGCAGCGAGCTATCCTGTTAAAGCTACCTCTCTGGGGTAGATCACAGATAAGCCATTAGTATTTCAAATTTTTCATGGTGACCGGCCATGAACGATGCGAACTTTTGGATCATGAACGATGCGAACTTTTGGATTATGTCACGGCGATGCATGATGTAACGCAATACACCAACAGTCCTCTCGCTTTCACGTTTCGGCTCGTTTGTCGGCGGTGGGTAGCCCACGCCGCTATTCTTGCCGCTGTCCTGGCGGCAGTCGGCTGCTCAGTGAGCACGCAATACGGCATCAAGCTTCTTGTCGATACGTTGGGGAGCCCTTCCCCGAGCGAAAGCGCTATAGGCGGTGCTTTCGGCTTGCTTGTTGCGCTAATCGCTACAGATAATTTGTTGTGGCGATTGGCAAGTTGGGTTGCGAATTCGACGTTCGTCGCTGTCACTGGCGATCTGCGCCGCGACCTGTTTCGCCATCTAACCGGACATGCACCGGGATATTTCGTGGAGCGGATGCCGGGCACGCTGGCGAGTCGGGTGACGGCGACGTCGAACGCCGTGTTTACCGTCGAAAACATGTTTGTTTGGAATGTGTTGCCTCCCTGCTTCGCAACGATTGCGGCAATTTTACTCGTCACAACAGTCAGTGTGCCAATGGCAATTGTTCTGATGCTGGTTGGCGGCATCATGGTGATAGCGCTGATCCACTTGGCCGCGGCCGGTCAGCCCCTGCACCACGATTTCGCCACCAAGGCCGCCAGCGTAGACGGCGAAATGATCGACATCATCACCAATATGCCGGTGGTGTGGTCGTTCTGCGGTCTCGGCCGCGAGCGCGACCGGTTCAATGCGACCATCGCGCGCGAGATGAGGGCGCGCCGGAACAGTCTACTCCACCTGGAAAAGATACGGATATTACATGCCACTGTCACAATTGCATTGGCGGTTGGATTGCTTGCTTGGGCGATCGTTCTCTGGAAACGCGGTACCGTAACGACGGGCGACGTTATACTGGCATGCACTCTTGGACTGGCTGTTCTGCACGCGACGCGAGACTTGTCGGTCGCACTGGTTGATGTCACCCAACACATTGCGAGGCTCGCGGAAGCACTGGCAACGCTCCTCTCCCCTCACGAGTTGCGTGATCATCCAGAGGCGGAGTCCCTCGTGCGACGAGGCGCTTCGGTCGGACTGGAGCACATTTCATTCAGTTATCCGAACGGGCACGTTGTTTTCAGAGGCCTAGACCTGAGACTGGAGCCCGGCCAGCGTGTCGGTCTGGTTGGACCATCGGGCGGAGGTAAGTCGAGCCTGTTCGCGTTGATCCAACGTTTCTATGATCTACAGGAGGGGAGGATCCTGATTGATGGGCAGGACATTGCGCGAGTGACGCAGGAGAGCCTGCGCGCTGCCATCGCTGTTGTGCCTCAGGACCTTTTCCTATTCCATCGTTCTGCCATGGAGAACATCCGATACGGTAAGCCCGACGCAACGGACGCCGACGTCATCGAAGCGGCACGTTTGGCAAAGTGCTGCGAATTCATCGAGACGCTGCCTCAGGGTTTTGCGACGATCGTCGGCGACAGGGGCGTGAAGTTGTCGGGGGGACAGCGGCAACGTATTGCGATCGCGCGGGCCTTCCTGAAAGACGCACCGCTGCTCTTGCTGGATGAGGCAACGTCGGCGCTTGACGGCGAATCCGAGGAAGCCATTCATGAGTCGATCGAGCGACTGATGTATGGGCGTACGGTGATCGCAATCGCACACCGCCTCTCAACAGTCCGAAATTTCGACCGCATCGTCGTATTGCGTGCCGGACACATCCTTCAGGACGGACCACCAGACGAATTGCTCCGCCAGGAGGGCGTCTACCGCAGCCTTGTTCTGCAGGAGATGGGTCGTCTCGCGAGGCAAGCTGCCTAGGATAGAAGAGTTCTCTGGAGTAGCAGCCGAATACTTCGGCTGCTACGAGCCAGCGTCCTCGCTCCACTCCGCGTATTCCAGGGATGGCCATTCGGTATCTTCTTACGTGGCAGAAGGTGGAACCCGATGCCGGGCTCACGTTTCTGCCTTCTGGGGCAATCTGGACCGGTACCGTCCTCATCGATTTTTTTGTGCTCAAGCGCGTAACCGGGAACGATTTTGCGCCTGTAGAGTTAATGATACGACCGGCCGCCATCCCCCCTCCCCCCGCGCGTGGCCGGCCAACCCCGAGGCGCAATCGGCAATTTCGGCCGGTTGCGCCTCAGCTTTTTTTTTTACCGCACCTCGTCTTGGGGTCTTTGAACCTAGATCCAGAAGTTCGGGTGGCTGGTTTTCGCGAAGTCTTTGGCCCACAAGCAAGAAAGAGAGTGCTTGAGGGACCCGATTGTAACTGCTCCGCGGTAGGTTGATTTTCGAAGTTTCATCGATTTGTCAGCGCTTTCTGCGCGAGGTGCGTGCTTCCAACTCACGAATTTAGGTTGAAGCATTGTTGTCCGCGATTGTTCAGAACGGACGATGTTCCGCTCCGATCAGCCGGAGGGTATCGGACGTTTCGCTGAAAGTACCGCCCCCGATGATCACAACCGAGAGCGCCCCCTGAAGACACTTTTCGCTGACGGCCTTTCATTTTCGCGGCCGACACGGGTTATCTCGCGATCAGCGCCATCCGTCTCTCGATCCGGGGCTCATTGAAAATAAATCAGGTAGACGAATGCAAACCCAATCACGGCGGCAATCAAACCCCACAACAGCAGATCGCGCATATTGCGACCCGTGACGCCTGGCGACAGCACGCTTGCGAGCTGCTGGGCCTCGTTTGCTCAACACCTACTGGGCTGGATTCAAACGGGCCGCGACTGCGGCATCTGGACCCGGATAGATGGTCTCAGGTCTCTGGCGTCGCGATTCCGGCGCTGGAGACTTTTCCCTGATGTCGTCACCCCGCAGGGTTTTCAGGAATTCCTGTTGCCAGCGATCGACATCATAGGCAGAGATCGCGGCAAGCAGGGCCTGGTGGCGGGCGCGCCTTTCCTCGATCGGCATCGCCAGCGCTTGCGCGATCGCGCCAGCGACCGATTCCGGATCATAAGGATTGACCAGCAGCGCGCGGCGAAATTCGATCGCGGCGCCGGCAAATCGAGACAGGATCAGCACCCCGGGATCCTCGGGATCCTGAGCCGCCACATATTCCT
>DATGCX010000142.1:0-28991 GCA_035311445.1 Xanthobacteraceae bacterium
CTGCGCCTAACGGCGCACCGCAAGCGGCTTCGGGGCTTGACGAACGTCCCCATCCCGGAGAATAGGCTATCCACGCTTGCTAGGCCGCACTGCGCCCACGACAACCTACAAATCATCGCTTGACTCGCATCATATAAGCCCACGGGTGTCGGGCGAAGGATTCGGATAATTCATCGCGAGAGGCTCTAAAAGCCGCTTCATGCCGGCCTCAGGGCGCGACAACGTGCCAGACATTGTTGCGATTGTCGCCTTCAGCATCGCCCGGCTTCTTGTCGTCCTTCCAGAAATAGAGCGGCTTGCCCTTGTAAGCCCATTGCTTGCCGCCGTCGTCGCGCGTGACAACAGTCCAGTTACCGGCGTCCTTCGCATCGCCCGAAACCATCAGCGGCGGCCAATTGATGGCACACTGGCCGTTGCAGGCCGACTTGTTGGGCGCGGTGTCGCGGTCATACGTATAGAGAGTCATTCCTTTGGCGTCGACCAGCACCTTGCCCTTCGACGTTTCGCCGACCTTCGCGGGCTCGGCTGTTTGGGCGAGTGCAAATGTAGCACCGAGCGACAGCACGGCACCGGCGATCACGGCAGCGAAGATCTGCTTCATGATAGAAACTCCCTGGTTTTTTCCGGAGAGAGCGCCGCAGGGGCGCTCGAGGGTCCACTTGTTGGCGGAGGGGCCTATCCCATCTCGCGCGTCCATTGTGCAACAAAACGATTACATTGAGAAGCGGCGGCTCTTATAGCCGGCGCCGTTTAAAATCTTGGCGATTTTCTATGATCAGTGCCGCCGCTGCGCTGCTTTACAGCGCATGCATCCGCCGCCCCTCGCGGAGCGCGGCCCATATCCGTTCCGGCGTTGCCGGCATGTCCACATGCCTTATTCGGTAAGCCCGGTGGAGAGCATCCATCACCGCATTCATAACAGCGGGCGCTGAGCCGATGGCGCCAGCTTCACCCGCACCTTTTACGCCCAGGGGGTTGGTGGCACATCGCACGTTGCGGGTCTCGAAGGTGAACGGCGGAACGTCGCTCGCCCGCGGCAGTGCATAGTCCATGAGTGAAGCCGTGACGAGTTGACCGGAGGAAGCATCGTAAACGGTATTCTCCATAGTCGCCTGGCCGATGCCCTGCGCGGCGCCGCCTTGGACCTGCCCGGCCAACAGCAACGGATTGAGCGTCACTCCGAAATCGTCGACCACCACATAGCTGAGGATGTCGATATGACCAGTATCGGGATCGACTTCGACTTCAGCCAAGTGGGTTCCGTTCGGATAAGTGGGTTGTGGCGGCCCGACTGAATCCGTAACCGAGAGCAGTTCAGGTTTGGCGCGGATCGAGGCTGCCAGTTGCGCGAACGGGATTGTTCGGTCGGTGCCGGCAATGCGCACGTGTCCGTTCTCGATCTCCAGGTCGGTTTCAGCTGCTTCCAGCTCGTATGCGGCGAGCGACTTCAAATTGACGGCAAGCTTACGCGTTGCACTTTCAACCGAGGCGCCACCGCACGTGATCGAACTGGAGCCGCCGGTTCCGGCCCCTGTTGCCACCAGGTCGGTGTCACCCTGAATGACAGTCACGCGCTCCGGGGGAAGATCGAGATGTTCAGCGACCAGCTGCGCATAGGCGGTGTTATGCCCTTGCCCGGTCGACTGCGATCCCGCCAGGACCGTGATATTGCCGTCGCGCTCAAGCCGCACGGTCGCGGCGTCCGGACCGTTGTTGCCGCAAGCCTCGATATAAGTGGCGAGACCGATGCCCCGCAGCTTTCCGGCCTTTTTTGAAGTTGCGGCCCGCTTGCCGAACCCCTTCCAGTCGATGATCTCCTGGGCGCGCGCCATATGCCCGGCGAAATCGCCGGAGTCGTAGACTTTGTGGGTCGGCGTTGTATAGGGCATCGCTTTCGGCTTGATGAAATTTCGCCGACGCAGCGCATCGGGCGAAATACCGATGTCGTGCGCTGCAGTATCGACCAGCCGCTCGATCAGATAGGCTGCTTCCGGCCGGCCGGCACCGCGGTAGGCGTCGACCGGCAACGTATTGGTAAAGGCCGCGGTGATGCGGATGAAGCAGGTCGGGAAATCGTAGGCACCCGGCAGCATTGCGGCGCCCACATACGGAATATATGGCGCAAAGGCCGAGAGGTACGCGCCCATGTCGCAAATCGTGTCGATTGACAGCGCCGTGAAACGATGATCCGCATCGAGCGCAAGCGTTGCGGTGGTGAAATTATCGCGTCCCTGGGTGTCGCCAAGGAAATGTTCGGCCCGCTCTGCAACCCATTTTACCGGACGCTTGAGCTGCTTTGCCGCAACGGCGGCGAGCGCGTATTCGCGATAAGGAAACAGCTTGGTTCCGAATCCGCCACCGACATCGGGCGTTACGACGCGCAGCTTGTCCGGCGCGATCCTGAGCACCATCTGGCTCAACAGGTCGCGCAAGAGATGCGAGCCCTGGCTCCCAAGCGTCAGCGTGAGGCGGTCCGCCTGCTCATCGTATTCCGCGATCACGGCTCGGGTATCAAGATAGTTGGTGACGAGCCGCTGATTGATGACGGATAGCGATACGGTCCTGGTGGCGGACGCTACGGCTTGCGTCGTGCTCTGCTCGTCGCCCAATGTCTGCTCGAACGCAATGTTACCGGCATGGCTGGGCCACACCGGCGGGGCGCCAGGCTTGAGAGCATCAACAGCGGATACGACGTGGGGCAACGGCTGCCAGTCGATGACGATCGCCTCGGCCGCATCGTTGGCATGCTCAACCGTATCGGCGACAACGAAGGCAACAGCATCGCCGACATGCCGGACCTCGTCCCACGCCAAAATCGGATAGGGCGGCGCATTGACTGTCAGCCCCTCAGGAATGGCCACGCAAGGAAGATTGCCGAGGTCTGTTACGTCGGGCCCGGTCAGTACAAGATGCACACCCTTCATGGCGCGCGCCGCTGTGACACCGGCTACGCGAAAATGCGCGTGCGCATGGGGCGAACGCAAGACCACGGCGTGCAGCGTGCCGTCCGGAGCGATATCCGCCACATAGCGGCCGTTACCGCGAATGAGGGCATCATCCTCCTTGCGCGTAAGGCCTTGGGAAAAGCCGAATTTAGTCGGGTGCATGAATTCTCCGATCACTCGCCCCCTCGCAACCCTCCCTGCCTGCCGGGGAAGATAGGAAGCGGTCACAGGCCGGATACGAAACGGGCCATGATGACGATAGTCAAAACCTGCATGGTGCCCTGCAGGGCGACGGCAAGGAAGAAGCTGCGCATCATGCGACTGATCTTGTCGAAATCCGGGTCAGGCCTTCGCAACTGGATGCACACCCGCAAATTCGTCGGCAGCAGATAACCGACGCCCTGGATTGTCATCAGGACGACCAGAACCAGCGCCGCCGCAACCCATCCGAATTGCGGCCACGGAACGTCGAGAAACCCGAGGTATTGGGCAAGATACCAGCCGGTGGTGCCGGTAATGATCGAGAGCGTCGGCATCAGGAAGAGGGTTTTCGGCACCAGCCGGATGATGATTTCGCGGCGCACCGACAGGTCGACGCGGCGCAGGATCGGCCCGATCACAAATCCCATGAACAGGTCGATGCCGGTCCACAGCACGCCGCAAATGACGTGAACGAAATTGAGAAACCAGCGGTCATGGCTGGCTATCGCGGCCGTCATCACGGCAAGTGCAAGGGCGCTATAGCCGAGATAGTGCCAGCGGACGATCGGGCCCGGTTCGGTGTGGGCAATGGCGGTCATGGGCGGTTCCGGTCAGGAAAAGCACGTGGAGTCTCCAGCAAGTCGTGGCCGGGCTTGTCCCGGCGACCCGATTATTTTTTTTCCGTGCCTCAAGGTCGAGATCGCCGGGACAAGCCCGGCGACGACCCCGACGATTAAGCAGTGGAGCACATGCTCTGGCTCCGACAAACAAGCTGACCGTCGCAGAGCGGACGCCCATTACTCCGCCGGCTGCGGCGCAGGTCGTGGCGAGGCGCGCAGGCGGGTCGCGACGCCGGCCAGCCACCGCGTGACGACATAGAACACCGGCGTGAACACAAGCCCAAACGCCGTTACGCCGATCATGCCTGAGAATACCGCCGTGCCGAGCGTCTGGCGCAGTTCGGCGCCGGCGCCGACGGCCCACACCAGCGGCACGACCCCGAAGATGAACGCGAACGACGTCATCAGGATGGGCCGCAAGCGCAGACGCGCGGCCTCGACCGCTGCCGCGAAACGATCGCGTCCCTGGTCCTCGAGCTGTTTTGCGAACTCCACGATCAGGATGGCGTTCTTGGCCGCAAGACCGATCAGCACGACGAAACCGACCTGCGTCAGAATGTTGTTGTCCATCCCCCGAAGTATCACGCCCGTTATGGAAGCGACTAAGCACATGGGCACGATCAGGATCACGGCAAGCGGCAGCGTCAAGCTTTCGAATTGCGCCGCAAGCACCAGAAACACGAACACCACCGCGAGCGCGAACGCAAACCCTGACGTATTCCCAGCCCTGAGTTGCTGGAAAGCGAGCGTGGTCCATTCGTGCCCGAAGCCCTCCGGCAACGTTTCGCGGGCAAGCTTTTCCATGATGTCGATCGCTTGTCCTTGGGAATAGCCAGGCGCAGCGGCTCCATCGACTTCGGCCGCGCGATAGAGATTGTAGCGCGGCACCCGGTACGGCCCGGAAATGCTTCGCACCGTGGTGAATGAGCCAAGCGGGACGGTATCTCCGCTCGAATTGCGTACCCGCAGATTGAGGACGTCACGAGCGTCTTCGCGATAGGGCTCATCGGCTTGCACCAAAACCCGGAAGGTACGTCCGAACAGATTGAAATCGTTGACGTAGGCCGAGCCGATGAAGACCTGGAGAGCAGAGAAAACCTCGGCAACGTTGACGCCGAGAAGCTGCGCCTTGGCGCGATCGATATCGAGATAGAGTTGCGGCGTCGATGTCTCGAACAGCGTGAAGGCCTGCGTAATCCCCGGCGTCTGATTGGCACGCCCCACCAAGGCCACAGTTGCGGCCTGCAATGCCTGCGAACCGGCGCCGCCGCGATCTTCGACCATCAGCCGGAACCCGCCAGCATTGCCGATGCCGGATACCGGCGGCGGCTGTACCACGAAGATCAGTGCATCCTGGATTGCAGCGAACTTGCCGAACAGCGCCCCCGTGATAGCGGCAGCCGATTTGCGGGGATCATGCGCACGCAGCTCCCACGGCTCCAGGGTGAGAAAGATCGCACCGGCATTGGGCGCATTGGTGAATGTCGCACCGGAAAAGCCGACGAAGTTGACGCCGTGCTCGACGCCCGGGGTATCGAGCGCGAGTTCGATGGCGCGTCGGTGCACCTCGTCGGTGCGCGCCAGCGAGGCACCCGGCGGAAGCTGCGTCACCACGATGAGATAGCCGCGGTCGACCTGGGGAATGAAACCCGCCGGGGTCTTGCGGAATTCGTTGAGCCCGTACGCGATGATGCCGATATAAGCGACGAGCATGAGGACGGCGATGCGTACCACCCGTCCAGCCAGCCAGCCGTAGCCTCGTCCGAGCCGGTTGAATCCCCAGTTGAATGCACCGAAGAAGCCGCGGAGCGGCAGCGACCACCAATGCACCCGACCACGCGTCTCACGGGGCTTGAGCAGCAAGGCACACATGGCCGGCGATAACGTCAGCGAGACCATGAGCGATATCACCGTCGCGCCCGCAATGGTGAGTGCGAACTGGCGATAAAACTGTCCGGAGATTCCGGTGATGAAACCGGCCGGCACGAACACGGCGCACAGCACGAGCGCAATCGCAATCAGCGCCGCTCCAACCTCGTCCATGCTCTTTACCGCGGCGTCGTGGGGCGAGAGGCCGGCCTCTATGTTGCGCTCGACGTTCTCGACCACGACGATGGCATCGTCGACGACGATGCCGATGGCCAGCACGAGGCCGAACAGCGACAAATTATTCAGCGTGAAGCCGAATATGGCCATGAAGAAGAAAGTGCCGACCAGTGACACCGGGATGGCGACGATCGGAATCACCGCAGCCCGCCACGTCTGCAGGAACAGGATAACCACCAGAACAACGAGTGCAATCGCCTCTCCGATGGTTTCGATGACGGCATCCACGGACTGCTGGATGAACTCGGTCGGATTGTAGACGATGGCGTGCTTGATGCCCGGCGGAAAACGAACCGCCAGCGCATTCATGGTATCGATGATACCCTTGGCTGTCGCAAGCGCGTTCGAGCCCGGACGCTGGAATATGGCCAGCGCTACCGCCGGATCGCGGTCAAGGTAGGAATTGGTTGTGTAGTCCTGGGCCGCCAGTTCGATGCGGGCGACGTCCTTTAGCCGGACCAGTGCGCCTGGCGTCTGCTTCACGACGATGTTGGAAAACTCATCCGGATCGGCAAGGCGACCCAGGGTTTGAACGGCGACCTCGAAGGCGCCCGCATGTTCCATCGGCTGCTGGTTGAGGACGCCTGACGCGACCTGGATGTTCTGACCCAGCAACGCGACCGTGACGTCGTTTGCCGTCATACTGAGCGATTGCAGCCGGTCGGGATCGAGCCAGATGCGCATGGAGTAGTCGCGCCCGCCGAACACCGTGAGTGACCCGACCCCGTCGACGCGCGTCAACGCGTCCTTGATCTCTAATGTCGCATAATTGGAAATGAACAGAGTGTCGCGCGAGTCGTCGGGCGAATAGAGATGCACCACCATCATCAGGTCCGGCGAGGCCTTCGTGACGGTGACGCCGATGTTGCGCACGTCGGTAGGCAACCGCGGCTGCGCGATGGCCACACGATTCTGCACCTGGACCTGGGCAATGTCGAGATTGGTGCCGAGATCGAACGAGACCGAAATTGTAAAGCGGCCATCGGAGGTCGAGTTCGAGGACATGTAGATCATGTTCTCGACGCCGTTGATCTGCTCCTCGATGGGCGCCACCACGGTCGCGGCGACCACGTCGGCGCTGGCGCCCGGGTACTGGCCGGTCACGTTGATGATCGGCGGCGCGATCTCCGGATATTGCGCGACCGGCAGCCGGGAGAACGACACTCCGCCGAGGATCACGAAGACGATCGAGACCACTGCAGCGAAGATCGGGCGATCGATGAAGAAATGCGAGATCCGCATCGGCGACCTCAGTTCTTCGCCTGCGGCATGCCCGGCGTCGGCGGGGGTGCGTTTTCCTCCTGGGGGTTGACTTTCTGGTTCGGCCGCGCCCGCATCAGCCCGTTGACGACGACACGATCGTTCTCGTCGAGGCCGGACTTGATGACCCGCAGGTTATCGAACACTTGTCCAAGGATCACGTATTTAACTCTCACAGTATTCTCGGCATCGACGACCAGCACGAACTTGCGAGCCTGTTCGGTGCCGATCACAGCGTCTGGAACAAGGACCGCGACGTAGGACGGCGAGCCCGGTACACGCACGCGTGCGAACATGCCCGGAGTGAATACGCTGTCAGGATTGGAGAACACCGCCCGGCCCCGGATCGTGCCCGAAGAGCGATCGATCACGTTGTCGACAAAATCCATGCGGCCCTGATGCTGAAAGTCCTGCTCGTCGAGGAGTTTCAGCGCGACAATGACGCTGCCTTCACGGCTGGTCACGTCACGGCCGCCCTTCGCCAGGCGCTCGTAGCGAAGATAGGACGCCTCGTCGAAAGTAAATTCGAAGCGAACCGGATCCTGCGACACGATCGTGGCGAGCAATGAGGTGTTGCCCGCGGTCCCGCCGGTCACGAGATTGCCGGGCGATACGCGACGGTCGCCGATCCGGCCGGCGACCGGGGCCCTGAGCTCGGTGAATTCAAGGTCAAGACTCGCTTGGCGCACCGCCGCTTCCTGCGCCTGAACCGAGGCTTCGGCGACGCGCTTGGCCTGCGTGCGTTGATCGAAGGTCTGTTCCGTGATGGTGCGCTCCCGAACCAGCTGCGCGCCGCGTGCAAGGTCGGTTTCCGCGAAGGCAAGGTTGGCGCGAGCCTGAGCGAGGTTGGCCTTGGCTTGGTCGAGAGCGGTCTGAAACGGACGCTTGTCGATGGTGAAAAGTAAATCGCCCTGCTTGACCATCTGGCCGTCGGTGAAGTCGATGCGATCAAGATAACCGGAAACCCGGGCGCGGATTTCAACGCTGTCGATCGCCACGAAGCGGCCGACATACTCGTCCTGGTCAACGACAACACGCTTGGTCGGCTTGGCGACCGTGACGGCGGGAGGCGGCGGTGCGGAGGCCTGTTTTTGCGGGCTTTCGCTGCAGCCGGCCATCACAAAGAGGGCGGCGAGCAAAGCCGAGCGCACGGGGGTGGCAGTCGGCATGAATTCTCCCTGTGTGCAAAGCAGCATGGCGCCCTTACGTAAGCCCTTAACGAAGATCTACAAGACACCGTCTTGTGATTGCAGCCACTGCTATACTTATTCACGTACAGGTAGCATGGATTTCACGTGGGCAGAGCATGCGCAAGACCAAGTGTGGCGCAAATATAACACTTGCGTTCGCCGAAAAGTCGAGCACCGCAACGGCGCCGGAATCATCGACCCCGACTGCGCCCGAATTCACGAAACCAGTGGGGCCCGAGCAGGACGGCGGCAGCGCCGCCGTAAATGGCTGCGCCCAAGACGCCAAGGGTGCCGAGCGCTGCCACGAATCGTGGCGTCCCGAGCGGTTCGTACAGCCGCATCACGGGGCTGGCCGCAGCAAACAGCGCGGCGCCGAGGGTAAGGCCCGCCGCAGCGAGCCTGATGATGGAAGATCGCAACGGGCCATCAAACGCAATCAGGTCGCGGCGCACCGCAAGCCAGACCAGCAGCGCGAAATTCACCCACACGCCGATCGACGTCGCGAAAGCGAGCCCGACCTGGGCATAGCGATTCATCAAGAGGATTTTCAATCCGACATTGATGACAACTGAAGCCATTAGTGCCTTGACCGGCGTCGCGGTATCGCCGCGGGCGAGAAAGCTCGACGACACTGCGCGTAGCAGCACGAATGGCAGCAATCCTATCGCATAGGCCGCAAGCGTTGCGCCGGCCGCAGCCGCATCGGCCGCCGTGAAGGCGCCGCGCGAGAACAGCGCCAGCATGATGAGATCGGGCACGATACCGAACGCGGCGACGCAGGGAATCGACAAGAACAACGTAAACGCTATGGCGCGATCCTGCGCGCGTCTGGCGCCGGTTTCGTCCCCGACGGCGATGCGGTTCGCCATTTCGGGCAGCAGCACCGTGCCGACCGCGATACCGATGACGCCGATGGGCAGCTGGTTGAGCCGGTCCGCGTAATAAAGCGCCGAAACCGCTCCGGCCGCGAGGAAGCTCGCGATGATGGTGTCGGCGAACAACGCGATCTGGGTTCCGGCCGAGCCGAGCACCGCCGGTCCCAGCGTCTTGAAGAAGCGGCGCACGTCGTCGTCGAAGCGCAATGCCCGAAATTTCGGCAATCCTTCGTGGCGACCGAGATCTGCCGCCACCATCAGGGCTTCAAGGCATCCGGCAATGAACACACCCCAGGCCGCGGCATGGCCGGCGGTCGGAAAAAACGCAGCGAGCGCCAGCGTCGCCATCATCGATAGATTGAGAAGGATCGGCGCAGCGGCCGGCGCGGCAAACCGCTGCAGCGCATTGAGGATGCCGCCATAGAGCGTGACCAGCGACACCAGCAGCAGATACGGAAAAGTGACGCGGGTAAGCTCGACCGCAAGGGCGAAGCGCGCCGGGTCCGCGCTGAAACCGGGCGCCAGAAGCGAAATGACCGCGGGCGTGAACAGGAGCGCCACTGCGAGAAGCAATCCCTCCGCGACAAACAGCATGGTAAAGACGCGATCGGCGAACAGTCCCGCCGGCCCGCCGCCACGCTCGCCGCGGATGCGCGCATAGGCCGGAACGAAAGCGGCATTGAACGCGCCTTCCGCAAAAATGGCGCGGAAATGATTGGGCAGACGCAACGCGACGAAGAATGCGTCCGCCACCGGGCCGGCGCCGAGAATCGCCGCCAGGATGATGTCGCGCAAAAATCCTGTAACGCGCGACACCAGCGTCAGGCCGCCGACGGTCATTATGTGTTTGAACATCGGATTATCGGTCAGAGAGTCGCAGGGTGGACAAAGCGAAGCGTGCCCACCTTTTTGCAAGCAAATGCCTATCGGCGCATGAGCCAGTTCGGAGACCCGGGTGGGCACGCTTTGCTTGGCCCACCCTACACGTCACGCGCTCACCGCGCTTCGGGCGGCGGCTATGATGCGGTCCTGGGTGGTCTCGTCGAGATAGGCGTGCATCGGCAGGCTGATGACCTCCTCGGCAAGGCGGTCAGACACCGGCAGCCCGTGCTCGTCCGCTGGAAAATGGCGGTACGCCTCCTGGCAGTGCAACGGTTTCGGATAGTAGATCGCAGTGGGAATCCCTTGAGCCTTGAGCGCGCTGGCAAAAGCATCCCGGGTCCCGGCTTTGAGGCGGATAGTGTATTGCGCCCAAACGGATGTAATGTCGTTCGGCACCTTCGGTACCGCCACCACGTCACTCAAGTGCTGCGAATAACGCTGCGCAATCCGATTGCGCGCTTCGATCTCCTCGGGAAATACTTTCAGCTTCTCGATCAACACCGCGGCCTGAATGGTATCGAGCCGCGCCGCGAGTCCGATCCGCACGTTGTCGTAGCGGTCGGAACCTTGGCCGTGCGCGCGCAGGCTCACGAGGATGTCGCGCATATCGTCATCATCGGTGAAAATCGCGCCGCCGTCGCCATAGCAACCGAGCGGCTTGGCGGGAAAAAAGCTGGTGGCGGTCGCATCCGCCAAAGTGCCGAGCTTGCGGTTGCCGGCTGCAGCGCCGAATCCCTGGGCAGCGTCGTCGAGCACAAACAAGTTCTCGGACGCGGCGAGCGCATTGATGGCCTTGTGATCCGCCGGCAACCCGAACAGATCGACCGGAATGATCATGCGCGGATTGAGATCCGCCCGGCGCGCCGCCGCAACCGCGCGCGCTGCGCTGTCGGGCGCTATGTTGAAGGTCGCAGCATCGACATCGGCGAACACAGGGGTTGCGCCGGTGAGCGCCACGACTTCGGCGGTCGCACAGAACGTGAAGGATGGGCAGATGACGGCGTCGCCTGGCCCGATGCCTTTAGCCATCAGCACCATCAAGAGCGCATCGGTGCCGCTCGCGCAGGTCACCGCATGACGGGCGCCGCAAAACGCCGCCAGGGCAGCTTCGAGCTCCCGCACCTCGGGACCGAAAATGAACTGGCAGTGATCGAGCACGCGGGCGATCGCTGTATCAATGCGGCGGCCGAGCCGACGGCGCTGCCCAGCCACATCGATGAGCGCAATCGGAGCGGCGTCCAGCCGCACGTGCTGGTTCATGACTTGAGGAGCGCTGCACGGGCGCGGCGTGGCGTCGGAACCGCCTCGATGTACGGCTCCGGCTTCGGCCCGATCTCGGTATCGGCTCGGCCATTGAGACATTGGATTGCGACGGCAAGGCTCGCGACACCATCCTCGCCGGTCACCGGCGGGGGTGTACCCTCCCGGATTGCGCTGACGAATGCCGTGAGTTCGGCCCGCAGCGGCTCCGCATGGCCGACTGACAGGTGCCGCATGGAATAGCTGCCGTCGGGCTGGAATCCGAAGCACTCCGTGACCTGACGAGTTAGGAGATCGCCGATCACATATTTGCGCTTGGTGGCAACATGAACAGTGCGCGCCTTGAACGGCGTGAGCCAATTGGTGTTGATGTGGGCGAGCACACCCGAGGCCGTACGGAACTGCAGGAGCGCAATATCTTCCCGCTCGGCCATGGCATTCGAGAGTTGCGGCTGCACCTCGACGATCTTCGACCGGGTGAACCAGCAGATCAGGTCGATGTCATGGACCGCGAGATCAATCACCACGCCGACATTCGACATGCGCGGCGGAAACGGACCTACCCGGGTAATGGCGATTGAGAGGATGTCCTCGTTGCGGATGGCTTCGGCGATCGCCTGCACGGCAGGGTTGAACCGCTCTACATGGCCAATCATCAGGGTGAGACCCGCGCGGCGCGCGGCCGCGATGATTTCTTCGCCTTCCACAACGGTGGACGCGATGGGCTTCTCCACCAGGACATGCACGCCGCGCGCGATGCAGGCAAGCGCGATGTCGCGATGAAGGTGGGTGGGCGCTGCAATCGAAACCGCGTCGACATCGCGCTCGAGCAACTCCTCGATCGAGCCGAGTGCCGGACAGCCGAGCGTGCTGCCCACACTGTGCGCCTGCTTGCGGTCCGCATCGGCAACCCCCGCGAGCACGACCCCCGGAAACTCCGCCAGCACCCGGGCATGATTTGAACCCATGACCCCAACACCAACAACGCCCACGCGTATCGCGCGACCCGCGTTGGCTTTCGCGGCTTGCAACATCAATTCCGCCCCTCAACCCCGAATGTGAACCTGGATCGCCAAACTTTTGAAGATCCAGGAACGCAAGTTTGCCGCCCCTCGTGGTTCCGACGCTTCCCTCTCCCCGGCATTGCTTCGATACGACGCCAAGTCCGAATCCGACTCCCCGCATCTTGGTGATGGATTTCTATGCCCCTCGCTGCGCCCCCGGACAAACCGAAGCAGGTGTGAATGTCAGCACACCAGACAACCTAGCACGGCTGAGGACAGGTTGCGAACGGCCCGCGAAGGACTTTTCAAACACGTTTTGATTCAGTGCGTTACTGTTATCCACAGACCCGTGACCATTGCCGGTCTGGGAAGATGATTCGGGCCGTTGCCTGTGTGGCGCATTCGAAACACGAGATTTCACCGTGAGCCGGGGGCTCTGCAAAGCCGAAAGCGTTGAGTCGATCATCTACAACGCGCGACACGAGGCAGCGGGTCATTGCATCTTGGGCTTCTTTGCGATGGCTTCCGCATAGGCAGCTTCCATCTCTTGTGCGATCGTATCCCATGAATAGCGCGATGCTACCAGCGCGCGGCCACGCTCACCCATCTCATTCAGCCGCGCAGGGTCTTTCACCAGTTCGGCTATCGCATCCCCCATTGCTATCGGGTCCGACGGGATGATTTCGCCGACTCCAGCCGTCTTTACGACCGATGCCAGACCAACTTCAGCCGTCACTGCAACGGGGCGACCCATTGCCAAAGACTCCAGAACGACAATACCGAAATTCTCGGAATGAGAAGGCAATACCAGCAAAGAGGCGCTGCGCAACAATGCGTCTTTCTTTTCGCCATAGACGGGGCCTGCAAAAACGAGACGGTCAGCTACACCAACTTTGCGCGCGAGCGAGATCAGTCGCGAGGTGAGGTTCTCTTCATCGTTGCCCGCCACCACCAAACGTGCCGCTGGTATCCTGGCGAGCGCAGGAATAAGACGGTCCAGCCCCTTCTTCCAGCTGATCCGGCTGAGGAATAAGAGCAATGGTCCCTGACCCGCCGGCAGCGAGATGTCAGCCGGCACATCGGAAGCCGCCTTTAGAACCGGCAAGTCCACGCCGATGGGCACAACGCGTATCGGCGGGAGATCATAGCCAAAGCGTCGGGCGTCCTCAGCCTCAAGATTCGACGTCGCATGAATGAATGCGGCATTCTCCAGGGTATATCGCCCGAACAAAGATAACCATGCATATTTCGCCCAGCGACTTTTGCGCTTTACCAGCTCGGGTACCAACGCGCCGTGCGGCGACACACACCATGGCACCGAATGGGACTCCGCCAGTCTTGCCGTGGCGAGAGTCGGCCAAACGAAGATGTAGTGCAAATGAATGAACTCAGCGTTCGCAACCGCTGCCTGAAGCTGAGCATTCATTCGTGGAGATCGAAACAGGCGACGGCCAAATCCAGGTGGGAAGTAGTGGACGGATACACCGTCGCGGTTCACAGGTCGGCCAATATCGACATCAAGCGCATCGGGGCCGTCGACGTTAGTCGTAAAAACCTTGACCTGGTGATCCCGCCGCACCAACGCTTTGCACAGCGAATGCACCGCCCAAATCGGCCCTCCGTAGCGGAATGCAGGCCAGTAGGTCGGCGCAACGTGCACCAATCGCACTAATATGACCCCTTCGGCGGAACCACTTGGACAGAATTCCTCAATAGCCGACGCCACTTCGTCAACAAGCGAAATACAACCATGATGGCGCCCAGAAACGCCAGCTCCTGAAACAGGCAACCAACTATTATTGCTGCCTCCGATTCAAAACATGCTACGTTTATGGCAACGATGATGGAAGCCAAAAAACGAATCTCCTGGTCGCCTCCTGCGCGAAGCCATCTTAACAGTCCGCCCAGAAATGCACCCATTGCAACGGACGATAAGAATATCGCGAACCAGCCGCCGTCAATCCAGGCCTCTGTAACAGGGTCGATGTTGGCCGTCGTCAGCATATCCGTCTGATCCAGTATCTGGTATTGTCGTCCAAAAATATTGGCAACTCCCGCCTGCGGTTTTTCCGGCCAAACCGCTCTCGGGATCATAATATATGGCATTATGCTATAAGTCTTCCATCCCCAAAACGGTATGGCGTCCGGTGTAACAGAAACGGCATGCGCCAGAACACCGAGATGATTAATGCGGTGCACAATCCGGGCCAATACATAATGGGGTTTCTCACCTAGCATCTCCGTGGAAAAAATTATCTTATCGAAGTTTGGATCATAGGAGGAAAACGACGCGATGTCGCCATCGAACCAAGCCGAAAAGCTTCGTGCGGGTTGAACCATCCTTTCATGAAGGCAGTCCAGCAATCGTGGAAAGCAACGATCATTAATATCGACCCTTGAATAGACCGATCCATCGTAAAATAGCTGACGAACGGGGGTCTTAACCACCATGGCGATAGCCACCAGGCCTCCGGCCAGCAGCACCGCAGTGAGCCTCTTGATGTGCTGCACCCTGGCTGCCGACAAAGCGGCGATGAGGGTGGCAGACGCGTACGCAACTTCTACGGCTTTGCCCAGTACGATGGGCAATACTACGAGCACTGCAAATAGGAGGCTTGTCAGAATGAGCTCGACGGAGCGCCTGTTAGGTCGCGCCGTTCGTTCGCCATCGAACATCAGGCGTATTCCGAGGCCGGCGGCAAGGTACGCGGCAATGCTGACAATATGAACTAGATTTTCGAATGCCGACGGAAGCTTAAACAATTGGTGGAACGCAAACACCGGCAAGCCGACAACATAAAGCACCAGAAAGAGGCCGCTCGCCTCTGATTGTCTCCAATACTGACTGGCACTCTTTGCTTTGAAACAACTCGCGCACAGACATGCAGAAATGGCAGCAAGCGAGAGCCACGACGCGCAGATAAAAATCGCGAAGTATAAGTTGGCTTTCGAAACGTGGTAGACGCCGTCGGATGTCCTAAAATTCAAGTCTCCGCCGTACAGGGCAAAAGGGATAACGAACATAAGCAGAAAGGGCGCAACTGCGAGCCACGGGATAATCGTGTAGCAGTACACCCCGCTCGCTGGAATCTCTCCGGCTGATAAAGTCGCAGGACAGCTCCTGCCGGTGCGTTTACGCGTGTCGATGACGTCGAATACGTATTCGCTTGGTGGCATGAAAACGGCCCCTTGAATAATAGCGGTCTTTTCGCCGACCCGACGCTCATTCGACTCTAGACTTTTTCCTTGACACGCTTCTTACTGTGCGCCGGGCACCCTTGTCGGGAATTTTCGACACACACTCCCTTAGAGATAGTCATCCGCTCGGGGGCGGATGTTGTAAGCAAGGATTCGCAAGCCGATCTTGGCCGCCACCTGAACGACCCCGGCACCAAAACCTAGCCACCCAACGGGGTTTCGAGCACCGAACCAGCGCCCGCCGCGGTTGCAAAGAACGCTTGAAAAACAGGCTGCCCCCCGCCTGAAATGCAACTACCGGCCAGAAAATTAACAATGCTACGTCCGCCTCAGCACCCTATAATGTGCGCTGATACGGGCACCTGCTCCTCTTTCGTTTCGCCAGTTTCGACACAAATCCGGCAACCTTAGGGCAGAACGGCCGGAACAATGCTACTTAATGTATTCTGCCGGTACAAAAGATTTCGGTATCTGGTCTCAATGTTCCGTGCCGTGAAAAATTGCCCCCAGGAAACGGCCGCAGTCATTTATCCACAGCTAAAAGCTGCCCATTATCTCCGCCCCCGCGGAACTTCGCATCATGAGCCAAATTCACGTCGCCACAGATTGCTATCGTTCTAGGCACGTCAGAGCTGCATGTTTCCCCCGGCGATCGTTCCAGGTCTGCCATCCAAGAATGACGCAGGTCGCCACGGCGGCCATGGGCGCTAGCAGAGCAAGGAGCGCCGGAACCAGCAACAGCACGGATTCCTGCAACAACGACCCGGCGCTCACCCCGATCTTTTGCCTCGCCAGCAGATACGAGGCGATGGCATAGAGCGGGACAGCCTCGCCAATGATCAGGCCTGCTGTCCCGCCACTGAGCCCTGACAATGTTGTTCCCGCATAGCACATTGCGAGGGCGATCAGGCTTCCGGCAAGCTGCCAGCGTGCCAACATTATATGACGGTTAGTTGCCATCAGCACATTGCCGGCTACGGTCCCAAAGACACTGAACAGGATGTAAATCGAAAACAGGCGCACCACGCCGGCGTCGTAGGTCAGCTGCCCCCGCAGCCAAGTGCCCATGAGTTCCTGCCCGGCTGTCTCTATGACGGCCACATAGGCTATTGCCACCAACATCGACACCCGCAGTACCACCTTGAAAAGCCGGGACAAGGCGACCGTATCCTGAGCTGCTTCGAGGCGCGTGAACTCGGGCCAAGCACTGTGCGAGATCAGACCCAAAAACTGCTTCGCGAGGTTCACCAGCATGCGCGCCGTTGAGAATATAGCGACATCTACTGCGCCGAGCGTGTGGCCGACCGTCAACACGCTGCCTTGAATGACCACCGCCTGCGCCAGCTGGATGCCGAAGAAATTCAAACTGGGTCGAAACGCTTGTCTTGCGACGTCCGCGCTCGCCAGCGAAAGCCCAAACAGCCGAACACCTCGCAGACGTACATGGAGGTCGACGGCCGCCCAGCCCGAAACCGCAAGCACCGGCAGGATTTGCGCCACCGCCATCGCCACCATGCCCCCACCCAGCAGCAGCACCATGCAACTCGCTATCATCTGAAAAACAAGGATTGCATTGCCGAGCATCGTGCTGGTTGCCTGGGCACCGATCGCCCGAAAAATTCCTAAGAGCAGACCCTGAGGCAGCGAGACAGCAATCTGGAATGCCAGCAGGAGCAAAACGATTGTCACGACGTCGTGCGGCGTCGCGACAATCCCCAACCAGACCGCAATTGGCCAATTTAAGGAAATCAATGCGAACAATAGCAGCAACCACCCGACAATCAGAAAGAACACAAAGCCGGTTGCCAGGGTTCGCTCGAATTCTTTCTGCGCATTGCGCGTCCATTCCGCTGTGAGGCGATTGACGAAATATACCTGGCCACCGAGATCGGCGACTGCCAACCACATGGTGGCGGAAGACATTATCAGCCATTCACCGTAGGCCTGCGCGCCCCACGAAGTCAGGAACAGCGGCACCAGAAGCAATCTGCCGCCGATATTTAGAACCTGACCGACAAGGCCGGCGCCAATCGCTCTCAGGATGCGTCCATGCATGCTCATCAAGGTCATGAGGCCAGCCGCTGCCGCACAAACTCAGCCAGCCTGTCGCCGTAATCTACCCATCCAAAACCCCGACGAACGGTTTCCCGCGCCGCCTTGCCCATGCGCATCGCTATGTTACGATTTGCAAAAAGAAACCGGAGTCGTTCAGCGATAGCCTGCGGCGACCGTATCGGCACGATAAAGCCGTTGACTCCGTCCTGGACCAGATCCCTCGCACCCACATTCTCGGTGACAATAACCGGTAAGCCACACGCCATCGCTTGCGGCACGACCATACCGAATCCATCCGCAATGGATGCCAGGACGAACACTGAGCTGCGGTGGTAATATGCGCGCAAATCGAATTGGGGCACCGGCGCGAGAAATGACACGTTTCGTGTTTTCATGCGTCCGATGATCGGTGCCAGGCCGGAGCTTTCCATTCCTGCGCCGACGAACCAAAGCGAGGCGCCCTGAAGTTGGGCCCGATCGAATGCATCAATGAGATCGAGCGTGCCCTTTCTCAGACTTATCCCGGCAACTTGTATCACCCGAAACTCACCGGCTTTCGCTTCGCTCATATCTAGGCCGGTGTCGTCGGCCGGGCTGAAAGCAAAAAAATCAACTCCGCATGGATTTACGAATACCCGATCGGGCGGCACGCCCTGTCGTACGAGACTGTCTCGAGCTGCCGTCGAGAGCGCGAATACATAATCAGCCGCGGCAAATTCTTCGTCCTCCTTGGCAATAATCCAGTCAGGACATTCATCTGTGAACCGCTCTATCCCCCACCGCGCAGCTTCGTCGCGAACCAGAACGGCCTCTTCGGCCTGATGCAGGCTTCCATGATCGACAGCACACTTGATCCCGCGCT
This sequence comes from Xanthobacteraceae bacterium, assembly GCA_035311445.1. GTDB lineage: Bacteria > Pseudomonadota > Alphaproteobacteria > Rhizobiales > Xanthobacteraceae > JAJPKK01. The sequence goes on from DATGCX010000142.1 coordinate 18,459, forward strand.
CGCGGCAGTGCAACAGGGCTTCGCGACAAAACGATGAAAGGCCGATGAAGAAATCCGCGTCGTCGGGGAGTACGCGCGCCAGCCGTTTAGAGAAATGATTGTGCATGGCGCGGCTGAGGGACGAGCGAAGGCCCGGCCGCAGTCGTCCGAGAACTCGTCGCAGGCCGTGATTGAGCAAGCCGGTGGCAAGAAGGGACTTTATGCGGTCACGTGGAACTCCAAAACGAATCGGCCGACTAACGGGATAGTCAGTGACGAACTGGTGGAGCATCCCATGCCGGTGCAGTTCCCGCGCCTGGTCGAACATCCAAAATCGTCCGCTGGACGATGTGACGACTTTCCATTTTTGATCGATGGGTGACAATGTTATGCGCGGCGATAGATGATGGTCATGGCGCTGACAATGAGGTCGAGCCGACAATACCGCGCCAGGAGAATTGATGCGAGATCGGGCCGCTTGCCGAGGCACCTTACGGCACGCGGATCAATGATGGCGGCAACAAAAAGTCGCTCGAAACCGGCCCTTGTGAGGCAATCAAGATATTCGGAAGGCCGCAGTCTGCTGAACAAATCGTGCTCGACCCAGGTCCGACCGTCATGCTCCGAATGGGTTGCAGGACCCATGCGGTCGAGATAAGCGTGCCACGCCCTATCATCCAAAAGCAGATGGTTGAAGCCCGCTTCGAGAGCGTCGTAGCCGGACACGTGGTCGCCGCCCCACGTGTACCACAATGGTCCGAACGTCGCGTAAATGAGCCCGCCGCAACGCAGAATTCGGTGACACTGCTTGAGGACAGCGGGCAAATCCCTGAGGTGCTCGAACACGGCATCGGAACCGACGACGTCAAAGCTCTCGGCCGGCAGGTCTTCAAGGTTCGTCAGGTCAGCCTGACCAAAGCTCACCTTAACTTCAGGAGCGATCCGCCTGAAGTGCTCTTGCCACAGTGCCCAGGCGGAATCGTAGCGAAACCAGTCGAGGCCCACGACCTGTCGCGGTCCCGCCCCGAGCCAGGATTCAATGTCACGTCCCGTTCCGCATCCGGCCACAAGCATATCGCAGTCCGCCAAAGAACGGTACCGATCCACACGGCGCCGGTGGCGCTCAAAATCGCTACCCCGATGTCCCCACAGCCAGAGATCAGGCTGAAATTCCGGTGTGGCATAACGCGCCGCAAGGCGAGGACTCACCAGTGCGGTCCACACGGGGTACAGCAGGCGACGCAGCGGCCGCTTCAACCGTTCGCCGGGCGCCGGCAGCGGCAACACATAGCCCGGCGGAGTGTGGTCACCGTGAGGCAGCATGGTTCGTTCTTTCAGCACGCCAGATCTCAACGATGCTCATCCACTCGCCGACGTGAAACGCAGCCTGCTCGATCAGCCAGGCCCAGCAAAAAGGCAGCAGATCAGCCTGACCTCTGGGAGATGCTCTTGCGGCCAGAGTGCAAATCCTCACCATGGGTAAGATCAGGCCGATCCATGTCAGCGTCTTGAGCACGCGCAGGGTGGCCCACAACGCGATCCGTAACCAACTCCATTTGTGAAGGAATCTGCGAACTTGCGGGCTGCCGCGACCGCGTCCCACCCGAATGCGCCAATATTCAGCAAGCGCTGCAGGAGCGACGTGTGTCACAACGATATCGAGGTCAATTTTTTTCCGCGCTCCCTTATCGCGTAGATTCTTGCCAAAAACGCCGTCTTCGCCGGCGCAAATCGGAACTGGATATCCGACCGGAAACAGGCCCGCCCGGATTGCAAGCTCGCGCCGGCACGAGAACCCTTCCGTCCACTCCAATGTCTCAGGGGCTGCGCCATAGTAATCGACAATGCCCATGCACTCTACATAACGGGCATAAAGATCCGCCAGATTCTCCACCTCGGAACGCACCAGCACATAGTCATATCCTGCCTCATACCACGGTGCGATGCGGCGGAGAAAATCTTTGGGCAGGTGCACGTCGGCATTGAGGATAATGACCACGTCGCCGGTGGATTTAAGAATGCCGAGGTTGCGGGCGCCACATCGGCCCTCAGGTTTTTCCGGTCGAATCAGGCGCACACCGCGATCGGCGTAGCTGTTTACGATCTCCGGGGTGCGATCGGTCGAGTCATCAACCACCAGGACTTCGTAGCCGTCTCCATCAAGAGCAACCAGATGGTCCAGCGTGGCCGCAATGTCATACTCCTCATTGTAGGTCGGCACGACAATGCTGAATTTCATGCGGCCGGTTCCGTGATTCCGAGCGCTGCGGACAATCCGGCGACATTGGCTTCGATCCCCCAACCGGCGATGATGTCAAGACTCCTTTGCCCCATCGCGCGATATCGGTCATCCGCCAAAGTCGCGCGCAACGCATCCGCCAGTGCCGCGACATCGCGTGCCGCGAAGACGAATCCGTTCTCGCCGTCTTTTACGAGATCCGCGCCGCTGCCCACTTGATCGCTCACCACAATGGCGCAGCCGGCATTCATCGCCTCGTTGACCACGAGTCCCCAGGTCTCGTCGACTGATGGCAATACGAAAATGTCTGCGAGCGCGTAAAAGGCCGGCAGTTCGCTCTGGTTTCGGAACCCGAGGAAGCGCACGGCGGAGAAACAATTGTACTGCGCAATACGCGTCAACTCCGCCCATTGTTCACCATCCCCCACGAAGAGAAGGTACGGTTTGGGACCGTCAAGACGCCCGTATGCGCGGAGCAGGTCATCGCCGTGCTTGCGTGCGATCAGCTTGCTTGCGAACAGGATGACCGGACGCCCGTCGAGACCCAACTCTGTCCGCAAACGGACCTTGTCGGCCGCGCGGGCCTGCACCTGGAAATAGTTATTATCGACACAGTAGGGCATCTGACCGATCCGATCGGGCGCGATCCCACGGGATAGATAAAAGGACCGGTTTCGCGTACCGATCGCGACAAACTGGTCGACCTGCGCGAGCAGAAACCTGAGCAGGATTTCGCGCGCTACGCGTTTGATGCCTGTGCTGGACGTCACGTGGTCGGTCGCCTCGCATCGCAGCAGCACCTTGACGCCGGCATGGTGCGCAAGCCAGGCGGCCATGACGTAACCGTAATGAATCCATCCTTGAACCAGCACAGCATCGAAATGCTGCCGCGTCATCAGTTGCTGCAGACCGGAAATGCGCGGTCGCAGAAAGGCGATGCCGGTTTCTCGATTCCCCGTTCCCGGTAAAAAAACATGGCGATAACCGTCCAGCAGCGGCACGTCCCATTCCACGGTGCGGCCGAACTCGCGGTCGACATAGCTACGAGTCGAGAAGTCGCTAAAGAAAATCGCCGTCAGATCGAGACCCGGTGTCCGTGCAAGTGCCCGCAGCAAAGGCGCTTGATACTGGATGGGGTGCGTGGCAAGCCACGCTAGGCGAACATCACGCATGCATCGTTCCGGTTCGAGCGCCGCCGCGACTTTCACGTGCTTTCCATGAGGCCAGCCGACATGAGAGCCCTTATTGAGCTTGGTCGCCTTTTTTCAACACACCCTCTGACGCACAATGCGCCGCTCAAGGCGTGGGCACGGTTTGTAAAATGGCAGATCAGAAGCCGCCTGCAGGAAGAGGTTGTTGTTCCGTGGATTGCCGGACAGTGTTTTGCGGTTCGCAAAGGGATGACGGGAGCAACCGGGAACATCTATGTTGGTCTCCATGAATTTCCCGACATGATGCTGCTTTTGCATTTCCTGCGCGAAGGAGATCTCTTTCTCGATATCGGGGCAAATGTGGGCAGTTACACCATACTCGCTGCAGGGGCTTGCCGCGCAAAAACCTGGTCATTTGAGCCTGATCCAGACACAGCGCGCCACCTCAAGCGCAACGTCGCTCTCAATGATCTGGACGGGCTTGTGATGACCTACGAACTCGCCTTGGGGGAGGCCGAACGCAAAATCTCATTCACCACCGGGCTGGATACGATGAATAGAGTAGCGACCGCCGGCGACAAGAATATTCGCACGGTATGTCAGCAACGGTTGGATGCGCTGATAGGTGAATACCAACCCGTTATGATCAAAATGGACGTGGAGGGACATGAGGAAGCTGTCCTTCGCGGCGCTCAAGCGCTTCTCGCGAACAAATGTCTTAAAGTTATCGAACTGGAGACTGTCACGCCCGTGACCGACGCGACGTTGACGGCACATGCGTTTGAGAGAGCATTCTATGAACCGTTCAGTCGCAAGCTCCAACGAGAAGCAAATTTTTCGTCAAATGCTGTTTTCGTCAGGGATTGGGAGTTTGTCCGTTCACGACTGACCACGGCTAATCGCGTAAAGGTTCTTGGTTACTCTGTTTAACGCCCAGACTCGTAGGATGGATTGAGCGAAGCGAAACCCATCATAATAGCGCCGACGAAGCAGCCGTCGATGGGTTTCGCTTCGCTCAACCCATCCTACGCTTCCTGAGCTTGGAACTGAGCTGGATGCTCGTCCGCACCGCTGCATCGACGCGATCAACGAATCTGGGGAACGCGAAATAAGCGAGTCCATCGGGGATGTGCCGCGATTCCGTCAGCGCCTCGCATATGGCCTCGACAATATTTTCCGGGTCATCCGGATTTACAGCCCGCCCCAGCGAGCCGCCCAGCACAGCCTCCAAACTACCATCGAGTCTGCTGGCGACCACCGGCACACCACAGGCCATAGCTTCCAGGAACACGAAGCCGAACCCCTCGCCACGCCCCGGCATGACGAAGACGTCTGCGAGACGAAACATGTCCGCCTTGTCGTTTTCCTGCACGAAGCCTGTAAACACGACGTGGCTCGACACGCCAAGGTCGCGCGCCTTGGCCTCCAGGCGAGCTCGATCGTCCCCATCCCCGGCGATCAGATAGGTCAGATCCGGTTGCCGACCAAGCAGCGTCGGCATCACCTCCAGCACCTCATCGATGCCCTTATAGCGGTCCGCTGCCGACAGGCGGCCCAGGGTCAGCAAGACCTTGCGTCCGACAAGGCCAAAGCGTTCGATCAAATCGGCGCGGCGGGGCGCTAAACCGTAGCGCTCAAGGTGGATCGCATTCGGCAGCAAATAGTAGCGGTGATCAGACAGCTTGGACCACGAATTCATGCGGTCGCGTGTAATCGCGCTGATCGCCCAGACTGCATCGACGCAAGCCATTAAGCGGCGGTTCAGCCAATAGGTTGGCTTCCACACATCGACGCCATATGCCAGCAGGACAAGAGGAGATTTCTGTCTCCAACGGAGCATCGCGGCCACTGGCAACAAGTTAATGTGACCGCAGATAATGAGATCGAAGTGCTCATGGCCGACGGCCAGGGCCGCGGCGACAAAGGCCGGCTTCCCGCGGGTCGCCTCACAATGAAAGCGAACGCGTGTGGGGATGCCCAGCGGCGCGAATTGGACAACGCGCGCTATGATGACGATCTCTTCCACATCCGGCAAAGCGCATAGTGCTTGGACGAGGTCACGATTGTACAAAGCTATGCCGCCGTTGCTGCCATAGGCGTCGCTGGTGATGAGAAGAACCCTCATGAACCCTCGTCGGCGAATTCCTATTTTCTGGCCACCGCCAGGAGATTGCGGGTGAACAACGCCCGTCGTCCGGTGTCGCCGGTTTCAGCAGCGACGCAAATTCGCAATGCGAGCCTGATGCACTTCCACACTCCGACACGAATCGCGCTCTTGACGCCGTGTGCAATCGGTCCACTCTCAAAGCACTTCACCTCGGAAAAGCCCGACGCGCGCAAGAGCTGCTCTAGAGATGTCCTTGTAAACGCCTGTTCGTGGGTCATGTCGCCATATCGCACGGCAACACCGAATGGAGATTCGGCATTCGGAGCATGAATGATCCAGCGACCGCCGGGCTTGAGGACACGGCACACGGCGTCGACGAATGTGAGCAGTTCGTCCTTAGTGAAATGCTCGATGATGTCGAATGCGATCACAACGTCCTGCGACGCGTCCAACAGCCCCGCAAGTACCGCCATCAGCTCTCCTTCTTCAACGCCGTCTATTCCGAGGCGACGTGCAACGGCCACCTGCTGCTTCGACACGTCGATCCCGTGAAGCCGACGATATCCGGCCTCGCGCGCGAAGTGCAGGAGAGCTCCGTGCCCACAGCCGAGATCGAGCACCGCGGCGTCTCGATCCGCGGGAAAATGCTCAAGAATAAGCGCCCGCAATGCCGGGGCTCGTGGCGCGAGCCCTGCAAGGGAGTCCGGCGCAGCAGCCTCTTCCCATGAATCGACATAGCGAGCGTACAAACGCTCGCGCATCAGGGCACTCATGCCTGCAGGTACTCCAACATCTTGGCGGGGTATTTGGAGAGAATCTTGAAGATGTTGGTGGGAATGCCGTTTTCGCGGCAGGCCTGGAGGACTTCCCGGTTGAGCAACCAGGTATTACGCCAACCGGCAGTGCTGATACCCTTAAGGCGCATACGCACCAGCACTTCGGGCAGGTAGCAATACCTCAAGGCGTTCCGGTGGAAAATGCGGGCGACAAACTCGAAATCACCCGCAATCCGATAATGGATACGAAATCCGCCATATTGATCGAATATGCGTCGCCGGACGAACAGCGCCGGATGTGCGGGCATCCAGCCCCATCCGATGCGATCGGGCCGAAAACGGTTCGATCGATAGCGCCGCAGCGTGACTTCAGGCGTTTCACTCTTGAAAAACTCGACGTCCCCGTATACGGCGTCCAGGTTATTTTGCTCAAGATAGTTGACGACCTTGCTGATGACGGTGTTGTTTGCATAAATATCGTCTGAATTAAGAAAACAAATCACTTCTCCGCCGGCAACCGCAACACCCTTGTTCATCGCGTCATAAATGCCGCGATCCGGCTCGGACATAACCTTAGCGAGCCGGCCTCGATAACGATCTACTATATCCAGAGTGCCATCCGTTGAAGCGCCATCGACGACGATATGCTCAATATCTGGATAGCTTTGGCTCGCAACCGAACGAAGCGCATCTTCAATCGTCGACGCACTGTTGCGGCAAACCGTAATGACGCTGGTTTTCATCTTCTACGTCATGCGTCGGTGCGCAATAATCTAGCTGCGATCACTCGCGCAGGAACGCCGGCGACGATTGTGGCAGGGGGGACATCGGAAAGGACCACTGCGCAGGCGCCCACGACCGCACCGCGACCAATTCGAACTCCCGGCCCGACAAACGAGCGCGCCGCAATCCAGGACTCGTGCTCAATTGTAATCGGCGACGCCGACAGAGAGAACGAAATGTCTCGGTGATCATGCGTTCCGGTACAAAGATAAGCCTCTTGGGAGATGACGCTGTGTTCGCCAACGGTAATCGGCGCGATACTGTAAAGCGTGGCGTTATCCCCAAGCCATGAATGATCACCGATGGTCACCTTCCAGGGAAAGGTAACCCGAACTCCAGGCCGAATGAGAACGTTCCGGCCGACTTTAGCGCCAAAGAGACGCCAAGCAAACCGCCTCCACGAATAAAGCACCTGCGGCGTCGGTCGCACAAAAAGGGCATCAAAAATCCACCAAAACTGAACGAACCAAGCGGGCCGTTCGCGAACGCCATCCGGCAACCGAAATCGTGTCAAGTCTTGAAATTCCCTGACCGTCAATTTCCGCTCCCCGCCCAAGGCTTGATTCGGCGAAACCGCTCCGCTTCCGCTGCCGCCAGCAACACGCCGTCACGGATCACACAACCGCTGGAATCTCCGTGGTACGCGTTAATGCCAAGTATGTAGGTCACATCTTCCTCAGACAGAGCGGATTCCCGTCATACTAAATTATTTCCGGAGTCATAACCGGGCTTATATGAGGCGAGTCAAGCGATGATTTGTAGGTTTGTCGTGGGCGCAGTGCGGCCTAGCAAGCATGGATAGCCTGTTCTCCGGGATGGGGACGTTCGTCAAGCCCCGAAGCCGCTTGCGGTGCGCCGTTAGGCGCAGGGCTTGTCCCGGCCATCCACTTTTGCGTGTCGAAGCTCAGCAACAAAAGGCGTGGATGCCTGCGACAAGCGCGGGCATGACGATGGATGGGTCATGCAATCATGCATGCTACCGCACTGCGGGTGAAACACGCTCGCCCGCTCCACCAAAATCGGAGTCACGCGCCGCTATGCAGCTGCGATAGCGTCACTATAGAGGACCACCCGCACCTTACGGCCCAGAAGATCGAGCAGGATCGCGACGCGCTCGCGGTCCGACATGCCATCGAACAGGCCAAAGCTGGCGGCGAATACGCCATCGACGACGCGGATCTTGTCACCGCGTGAAAACGCCGGGCGGGTGTCGAGTTGGATGAAGCCTGCCTCGTTCTGCCGACCCAACAGTTCATCGATCACGGCGCCCGGCAGCACGGCGGGCTGACCGCCGTTGCAGACCAGATGTGCGACACCAATCGTCGACCGGATAGCCCGCCAACCCTGCATCGGCTGGTCGACCGCCACAAACAGATAGCGTGGGAACAAAGGCTTCGCGACGGCATCGATGCGTCGCGCATGCCGGCGCCGACACAGATAGCGCGGCAGGTAGATTGAATAACCCTGGCGCACCAGATGCGCACCCGCCTTTGCCTCCGCGTGCGGATGCGTATGCACCACTTGCCAAAGGGCCGCGGTCACGTCGCACTCCTTTGCCTGCCCGGCCGCGCCACCAGAAGCGCAGGCGTAAGGACACGCTCCGCCCCCAGCCGCGTCACTGCGACGCGCCGAACCGCGTCTGCGCCTTGCATATCGGTCACCAGAACCGCATCGATCGTGCCCGTAACGGCATCGAGATCGCGCACCACCGGACAACCGGCAAAACGCGCAGCCTCGCATTCCGCGTCCACCACCGCCACGATGGCGAGCGGGCTGTCGAGGGCGCAGATCGCCGCGATTTCGGCAAGGTCGGAGGCGCCCAACAGTGCGATCCGCCGGAAACTGCGTTCCTGCGCGACCGTGAACGCGGCCGTGCAGTCGGCCTTCGCGCGCCTGAACCATGCGAACGAGTACGACATGTATTCGATGGTTAAGCGTGACTTTTCGGCGAAGCCATTGGGCGTGAGATAGTAGGCGTAGCGGCGCGCCGGCGCCTGCCTCATCTTCACCAGCCCCTTGCGGACGCAGCGCTTGAGATAGGCATTCACCAGACCGAGCGCGACGCCAAGCTCAGAGGCAAGCCGGCGCTGCGACTGCTCGCCGCCTCGCTCCACGGACTCGAGCAGGCCCAACATGATGCGGGCCTTCTCCCGCTCTGTCGATTTCAGCGCTTCGCTCATCCCGCCCCTCAACACGGGTGCGGACTATAACGTTCACGCTTTGAACGTCAAGAGCAATTCGTTCATTTTATGAACGCGGAGCAGTTCGGGCATTGTGATCGCCCCGCATGCAGCCGAAATGCGTGCACATGCGAAGATAGTTACAACCTATCGCGCGTTATCGCGATGAGGCTGCGAGCGCGCCGTCTCGCGGTTAGGGTAATCTGCAGAACCTCGAAACGGATTGCTGACACAGATCCCGCCCGCATCAACAGCCCAGTAAAAGGCAGAGGGTTTTAGCGCTTCGATTGAGAACTGCATCGGATTTTCGCCATACTGGTTTCCCGGCCCGGTTCGTTGGCGCATCCGGACAATTCTTTGGCTCGAAATAGCAAGATCGCGCACCTGTCACTCCTCACATAAGGCCACGGAAGGAATCTGCCCTAGCGGATTTCATGCGGGAGACCTCGAACCATGATTTGGAAGGGCGCTGTCTTGAGTAAGCCACCCTACAGAAAGAATCTGGAAACACAATTGCTCCAGGCGCATGTGAAGCTCCGACTGGCCGCTAAGCATGGACACGGATTGGTAACAGCAACGCTTGCGCGCCATGGATCGTATGAGGTTCCGATGTATGAACCACCGCACGACGAGTTCCTCTTTTGGATTGAGTTGTTCGACCATAACATCCAGTTTTCAATTGACAGCTACGGCAGGCACGTCTTGGAGGACGCAGTGGTTGCCGCCGATGACCTTATTGCTCAGGCAAAAGCATGTAGCGAACAGCTCGCTGCCGCATAGGTTGCTTGAGTCCCAGCAATGAGGTTCAGCATCGCATCGGACCGTTTAATCCGGCCCGACATTGAAACCGCTGGCTAGCATCCGCGTTGAAGCGCCCCCACACGGGCGAGCGGGTACTTACGATGGTAGCGCCATCCCGCTGTGAGCATCCATGGACGCCCAATATTTACGCATGTTGGCCGCGCGATGCCTTGCGGCGTCACGCAACTGCTTCGACCTGCAGGCTAAGGAGGAATTCCGAAAGCTCGCCGAGGAACTCACGCAGAAGGCGGATGAACTCGATCGCGTCAACCCGCACAAAGAGGGAGAAGGCGAGTGGGAATAATATTACAGCCAACTAACCTTGGCCTCGTAGGTCTTCTCGAACTCTGCGATGCGGTCGCGATGACCGAGCGTGAACGAAATATCGTCAGTGCCGGCCAACAGGCATTCCTTCCGGAACGGGTCGATTTCGAACGTGTCGATCGCTCCGTCCGGTCCGGCCACGGTCTGGGATACGAGATCGATGGCGACGTGGCTTTCGGGCGATCGCTCCAAT
>DATGCX010000143.1:0-3542 GCA_035311445.1 Xanthobacteraceae bacterium
GCGCCTTTCCGCAGGTTGTCGCCGGTAACGAATAATGCCAGTCCGTGTTTGACGGTAGGGTCTCGGCGCACCCGGCCAACGGAAACCGGATCACGACCCGTCGTCGCCAGCGGGTTGGGCACTTCGACCACGATTACGCCCGGTGCCTTGCGGAGAAGATCGAGCGCAGCTTCCGGAGGCAGGTCGTGTTCAAATTCGGCGTTGATGGACAGTGAATGTCCCGTATAGACCGGAACCCGTACGCATGTGCCGGACACTGTAAGGTCTGGGATTTGGAGAATCTTGCGACTTTCATCTCGCAGTTTGATCTCTTCCTCTGTGTAGCCGTCCTCGACGATCTTGTAGTTCATTGGCACAACGTTGAATGCGATGGGCACGGCCCATTTTTGCGGCAGCGGAAAATTCAACGCGTTTCCTTCACGGGCAAGTGCAACGGAGCCATCCGCCGTTTGCTGAACTTGCGTGTTGAGTTCATGCATGCCTGTTATCCCTGCGCCGGAGACCGCTTGATATGTACTGGCGACAATGCGAGTCAAGCCGGCGGCATCATGCAGTGGCTTCAAAACAGGCATCGCCGCCATGGTCGTGCAGTTCGGGTTTGCAATGATCCGTTTGGGGATCGAGGCGAGCGCATGAGCATTGACCTCCGCTACGACCAGCGGTACGGCTGGGTCCATCCGCCAAGCCGAGGAATTGTCGATAACAACAGCGCCCGCCGCCGCAACGACCGGTGCTAGTTTCCGCGACGTATCCCCGCCTGCCGAAAAGAAGACAATGTCGAGCCCGGCATAATCGGCCTGCGACGCATCCTCGACGACCAGGGATCTGTCCTTCCATTGCAGCACCTTGCCTCTTGAACGTTCCGACGCGAAGAGACGCAGGCTAGCTACTGGAAAATCACGTTCAATCAAGATTGATCGCATCAACTCGCCGACCAGTCCGGTCGCACCGACAATGCCAATATGTTTGGGGCTAGCCATGTTACAGCCTGAATGAAAAAACTGAGGTTGCGCACGGCTGAGTCGGCTGATTCCCTTGAGTTAGCTACAACTTGAGAGGATCACATGTGGACCAGCCGCACACGCAAGCAGTATGCCCGCGACCAACTTACCTATGCAAGCAATTTGACCGCTGAAGAGTGGGCGATCCTAGAACCGCTCCTGCCAGTGCCGGCGGCCACCGGTAGACCCTGGCAATGGCCGTTGAAGCTTATCGTCGAAGCGATCTTTTATGTGCTGCGTACCGGCTGCCAATGGCGTTATCTGCCGTCGGATTTTCCGCCATGGCCAACCGTTTATTACTGGTTCCGGCGCCTGAGCGCCGACGGCACCTGGGAACGCGTCAATCACACGCTGGTCATGGCCGCGCGCCAACGCGGCGGCCGCGATGCCAGTCCAACAGCCGCGATCATCGACAGCCAATCAGTGAAAGCCACAGAAGCCGCCGGGCCACGCGGCTATGATGCCGGCAAAAGATCATGGGCTGCAAACGTCATATTCTGACGGACACAGAAGGGCATCTGCTGTCGGCCGTGGTCCACGAAGCCTGTATCCAGGACCGCGATGGCGCGGTACTCCTGTTCAGCCAACTTTTTGGCCTCTTCCCGTTCATCAGCCGGATTTTTGCCGATGGCGGCTACGCCGGTGAGAAGTTGAAACAGGCGCTGCGTTCATTCGGCAACTGGTGCATCGAAATCGTCAAGCGGTCCGATCAAGCGAAAGGCTTCGTACTGCTGCCGCGGCGCTGGGTGGTCGAACGCACCTTTGCGTGGTTCGGCCGCAACCGGCGCCTCTCGCGCCAGTTCGAGGCTTCGCCCGAAACAGCGGTAGCCTACCTCTACGCAGCCTCAGTCATGCTGCTCGCGCGCCGTCTTGCGCGATCATCGTGACTTTAAACGGACTCTAAAACATCGCGTCTGTGAGTATATTCCTAATTTCTTGCTGCATTCATCGCGATGTCACATGGGCCTGTTAGCCGAACAACATGAGCGACGGGGCAACCGTAATGCCGGAAGCCGTGGTCGAGGTTCGGCGGATTTGGAAATCCTTTGACCGGCGCCGCCCGATCCTGCGGGATGTCTCCTTTTCATTGAGGCGCGGCGAAATGGTCGCTCTGATTGGCGCCTCGGGCAGCGGCAAATCCACTTTGGTGCGTACCATCGCCGGTCTTGTGCCGATCGACATGTCCGTTGCCGGCGACGATCTGGGCGTAGCAACCGGCGAGATCATGCTGTTCGGCCAGCAAATGCAATGGCGCGGTCGCATCACGCGCGCCGCGAAACGCCTGCGTGCGCGGGTTGGCGTAGTGTTTCAGCAATTCAACCTGGTGCCGCGGCTTTCGGTCCTTACCAATGTCTGCCTTGGCCTGCTCGGCCAAATGTCGTTTTTTCACAGCACGATCGGCCGATTCACGGCGGCGGACAAGCGCCGCGCGATGCAGGCGCTCGCTCGCGTCGGGATTGCCGATCATGCGCTCAAGCGCGGGGCCGATCTGTCGGGCGGACAGCAACAACGTGCGGCCATCGCCCGTACGCTCGTGCAGCGTGCCGAGTTGCTGATCGCCGATGAGCCGATTGCCTCGCTCGATCCGGGTGCGGCGCGGCGCGTCATGGACATCATTGCCGACCTCAATCGCCACGACCGCATCACCGTGCTCGTGTCGCTGCATCAGGTCGAATACGCGCTGCGCTATTGCCCGCGCACCATCGCCCTTCGATCTGGTGAGGTCGTCTACGACGGCCCGTCAAGTGAGCTGACGTCCGCACAGCTGACGGCGATCTACGGCGCCGACAGTGAAGACCTGTTCGTGCCATCGCTGGAGCCGGCGGGCGCCCCGCACGGGCGACCCGCTCCCGCAACGATGCCGGGCGCGCGCTTGGGGCTAGCTCCTGACCCGGCGTCGGCCACGGGGCAGGCGCGGCAATCGAGTGAAGCAGAACGGCTGAGAGCTTGAGGCGTGCGCCGTGCATCCCGCGTCGATCTTCAGCAGACCAAGAAGGACCCAAAACCATGTCACGAAATCTGTTCCTCTGTAAGGCCTCCCTCCTTTTGTTTATCTCCTCGGTTGCTACCGCGGCGGCGCAGGCGCCGGTCGAGATCAATTTCGGGGTCATCTCGACCGAGGCATCGGTGAACCAGAAGAAAAACTGGGAGCCGTTCCTGCAGGCGATCTCGAAAACGACCGGATTCAAGATCAACGGATTCTATGCAACCGACTACGCCGGCGTCATCGAGGCCATGCGCTTTAACAAGGTCCAGGTGGCCTGGTTCGGCAACAAGTCCGGCATGGAGGCCGCTGACCGCGCGGGTGCGGAGGTGTTCGCCCAAGTCGTTGGCCGCGACGGCAACGTCGGGTACTACTCCCATGTCATCGTCCATCGCGACAGTCCGTTCGCGAAGCTTGACGACATTCTCAAATGCGACAAATCGCTGGATTTCGGCATCGGCGATCCCAATTCAACTTCGGGCTTCCTGGTGCCGACGTCCTACATTTTCGCTGCTCGCAACATCGACCCGAAATCCTGCTTCAAGACCGTGCGCAAC
>DATGCX010000144.1:0-17408 GCA_035311445.1 Xanthobacteraceae bacterium
ACGCCTTTGCGAAACCCATCATCGGTCGATCCACACCATGCGGCCCCTGATGGGTTTCGCTGTCGCTCAACCCGTCCTACAAGATGGCAGCTAGAAGGTGGCCACTTAAATCAAATGCCCTGATGACATCCCCGAATGAAGAACTGGTCTTCGCGCCGCTCGGCGGCGTCGGCGAGATCGGCATGAACTTGTCCGTCTATGGCCTGGGCTCGCAGCGCAAGAAGGCCTGGCTCGCAGTCGATCTCGGCGTCACCTTTGCGGGCGACGACCTGCCCGGTATCGATCTCATCATGCCGGATATCAGCTTCCTGGTGGAGGAGCGCCGTAGTCTTGTGGGCCTCGTGCTGACGCATGCCCACGAAGATCATTATGGGGCGCTCATCGATCTGTGGCCGCGCCTGAAGGTGCCGCTCTACGCGACGCCGTTCACCGCGGCACTGCTGGAGGCCAGGCGCCTCTCGGAACCGGGCGCGCCTGAGATTCCCATTAGCATCGTGCCGCTCGGTGGCCGCATCAAGCTGCCACCTTTCGATATCGAGTTTGTTTCGGTTGCCCATTCCGTTCCGGAATCGAATGCGCTGATCATCCGCACCAGCCTCGGCACGGTGCTGCATACAGGCGACTGGAAAATCGATCCGACACCGGTGATTGGCCCACCGACCGACGAGGCGAAGCTGCGGGATCTCGGCACCGCGGGCTGCCTCGCCGTTGTCGGCGATTCGACCAACGCGGTACGGGAAGGACGGTCGCCGTCGGAGCGCGATGTTGCCAAGGCGCTCAAGGAACTGATCGACAGCGCGCCCAGGCGCGTCGCGGTGACGACGTTTGCCTCCAACGTCGCGCGTATACGGGCGGTCGCAGCGGCGGCCCGTGCCTGCGATCGCGAGATCGTGCTGGTTGGACGCGCCATGGAGCGGATCGTCCAGGTCGCCCGCGAGACCGGCTACCTCGATGGCGTTCAGGATTTCGGCGGCACCGACATTTATGGCTATCTTCCGCCCGACAAAGTAGTAGCGCTGTGTACAGGCAGTCAGGGCGAGCCCCGCGCGGCGCTGGCGCGCATTGCGCTCGGCGAGCATCCCGACGTTACGCTGAGTAAAGGCGACCGGGTGATCTTTTCATCGCGCACCATTCCGGGCAACGAGAAGGCCGTCGGTCGTGTCATCAACGGTCTTGTTCGCCAAGGTGTCGAGGTGATCACCGATCGCACCCACCTCGTCCATGTCTCCGGCCATCCACGCCGGGCCGAGCTTGAAGATCTTTATGGCTGGGTGCGGCCGCGCATCGTGGTGCCGGTCCACGGCGAGGCGTTGCATCTTGCCGAGCACGCCGCGCTCGCTCGAAAGGTAGGAGTGCCCGACGCTTTGGTGTGCAGCAATGGCGACGTGGTCAGGCTTGCGCCCGGCCCGCCGAGCATCGTCGATGAAGTGCCGCAGGGCCGGCTTTACAAGGATGGCCGCCTCATTGTTGATGCGGAGCACCGCACGGTCGCCGACCGCCGCCGGCTTGGCTTTGTCGGCGTCGTGTCCGTCGCGATCGTGCTCGACAATAGAGGGGCGCTGGTCGGCGAGCCGGTCGTCGAATTGATCGGTGTCCCCGAGCTCACCACAGACGGTCGGCGGTTCGACGACGTCGCGCACGAGGCCGCGGTCGAGACCGTCGAAAATCTGCCGCGTGGCCGGCGGCGCGATCCGGAATCGGTCGCTGATGCCGTCAAGCGCGGCGTGCGTGCCGCGGTCGCGGCGCAATGGAGCAAGAAGCCGTTGTGTCTCGTCCATATTTTGACGATATGATGCGGGTTATCGAGGGCTCAGGTCATGATCGGCAAGCTCAATCACGTGGCGATCGCGGTACGCGATATCGCCGCCGCCACCAAGGTCTATCGCGAAACCCTGGGCGCCATGGTGTCGTCAGCAGTCCCGCAAGCCGAGCATGGTGTCACCACGGTGTTCATCACTTTGCCGAACACCAAGATCGAGCTCCTGGAACCGCTTGGCGCCGCATCGCCGATCGCAAAATTCCTCGAGCGCAATCCGGATGGCGGCATCCACCACGTCTGTTATGAAGTAGATGACATCATTGCGGCGCGCGACCGTCTCAAGGCCGGAGGCGCTCGCGTGTTGGGCGATGGCGAGCCGAAGATGGGTGCCCATGGCAAGCCGGTGCTGTTCCTGCATCCTAAGGATTTTCTCGGAACGCTGGTCGAGCTTGAGCAGGCATGAGGTGAGCAGTGCCGTGGTTCACCATCCTGGCCATCTATTTCATCATCTGGTGGCTGGTATTCTTTACTGTGCTGCCCTGGGGCATCCGCTCCCAGGAGGAGCAGGGTGATGTGGTGCGTGGCACCGACCCCGGCGCCCCGAAGGTACACGGTCTCAAAACGAAGCTGTTGTGGACCACCGGGGTGTCGACGATCGTATTCGCGGCCTTCTATTGGGCTTTTGTTACAAAAGCGGTAGCGCTCGACGACCTGGTCACGTTGTGGGGACTGCTGAAGCGATAGCCGGAGATTTCGGCACCTTTGGCCAGCCTTGAGTGGGGCGTGCTGCGGGCAACACGATCGCAGCGCGAAGGGTATGACGCCCAACAGCTTCTGGCTGTGGAAAGCTGATCGCATCCCTCGCCGCCGATATGGGATTGGAGATACAGGAAAAAACAAAGCAGGGCCAATGCCCTGCTTTGAATTTTCAAGTGTTACGCCGGTCGCCTCCGCTTTTTCTTTTGGAGTGGCCGCGATTGGCCGCGCCGCCGGCTGTTCCTCCCTCAGACCTGGACCACACCCGCCTAGCCAGATGGCAATTTTGCGTTGCCAGCCGCCTTATTGCGGGCAAATGAGTCGTACTTAAAAAGTTCTAATTTGTCATCAGACTTGTCGTGCACTGCACCATGATTGGTCAACGGCTTCGGAGCTTGCCCTACCCCACCCAGCGGTGTGAGAAAACCCGTTGAATTGTCTGGCGCTCTTGTGTTTTGCAGGCTGATCCGGTTTCACTGTGGCGCAAGCCCCAACGCGAATCGAGCGCGCAGCCCATGCGACTTTCCCGATATTTTTTGCCCATTCTGCGGGAAACTCCCAAAGAGGCCGAGATCATCTCCCATCGGCTGATGCTCCGGGCCGGCATGGTCCGGCTGCAGGCGGCGGGCATATATGCATTTCTACCGCTCGGATTGCGTGTGCTTAATAGGATATGCAGCATTGTGCGGGAAGAGCAAAACCGCTCTGGAGCTATCGAACTGCTGATGCCGACCATCCAATCGGCCGACCTGTGGCGAGAAAGCGGGCGCTATGAAGATTACGGCAAGGAGATGCTGCGCATCAAGGATCGTCATGATCGCGAGATGCTGTTCGGGCCGACCAACGAGGAGATGATCACCGAGATATTCCGCGCCTATGTGCGCTCCTACAAGGATCTGCCGCTCAATCTCTATCATCTGCAGTGGAAATTTCGTGATGAGGTCCGCCCGCGCTTCGGCACCATGCGGGCGCGCGAATTCCTGATGAAAGATGCCTATTCATTCGATCTCGATTATGCGGGTGCGCGGCACGCCTACAACAAGATGTTCGTAGCCTACCTGCGCACGTTCGCACGCATGGGCCTGCGGGCGATCCCGATGGTGGCTGACACTGGGCCGATCGGTGGCAATCTCAGTCACGAGTTCATCATTCTGGCCTCGACCGGCGAAAGCGAGGTGTTCTGCCATCGCGATTACCTGGATTTCCCGATTCCGGGTGCGGACGTGAACTTCGACGACATCGACGCAATCCAACGCATCGTCGATACCTGGACGTCGCGCTATGCAGCGACTTCCGAAAAGCACGACGCCGCCGCGTTCGACGCGCTGCCGGCCGACGTCAGGCTGTCGGCGCGTGGCATCGAGGTCGGCCACATCTTCTATTTCGGCACCAAATACTCTGCACCCATGCGGGCTGTCGTTGCCGGTCCCGACGGCAGCGAGCACCCGGTCCATATGGGCTCGTACGGCATTGGGCCGACGCGCCTCGTCGCCGCCATTATCGAGGCTTTCCATGATGACGCCGGCATCAAATGGCCGGAGTCGGTTGCGCCGTTCCGGGTTGCGATCCTCAATCTCAAGCAGGGCGACTCCGGAACCGATGCGGCATCCGAGAAGCTCTATCATCAGCTGAGTGTGAAGGGGGTCGAGGTTCTCTATAATGATCTTGAGGAGCGGCCGGGCCCGAAATTTGCGGCCACCGACCTGATCGGTATTCCGTGGCAGATACTGGTCGGGCCGAAGGGGCTTGCGGAGGGCAAGGTCGAACTCAAATGTCGCGCCGACGGCAGCCGGGAACTTATGACTCCGGCCGATGCGCTCGATCGCTTGTCTCGGTGATGATGATGCGCGGCGCAGTGATACATGCGAATCGCGGCGATGCAAGCCGATCGGAGCGCGACGAAACCCGGGGGCAGGGGACAGTCATGAGCGAAGCCATCGGCACCCGGCCCTTCGCGGCATTCGAATGGATGCTGTCGATGCGCTATTTGCGCTCGCGGCGGCGCGAGGGCTTCATTTCCTTCATTGCGGCGATCTCGTTCCTCAGCCTGACCATCGGGGTGGCGGCGCTCATCATCGTCATGGCGGTGATGAATGGCTTCCGCAAGGAGCTGCTTGACAAGATTCTGGGGCTCAACGGCCATATGCTGGTTCAGCCGATCGATTCTCCTCTCACCGATTGGGATCAGGTAGCGCGGCGGGTGTCACAGGTGCAGGGCGTGCGCCTTGCGGCGCCCGTGGTGGAAGGCCAGGCGCTGGCGTCGTCGCCGTTCAACGCCAATGGCGTGTTGGTGCGCGGCATTCGGGGCGCCGACTTCGCCAAGCTCGGATCCATCGCCAATAACATCAAGCAGGGTTCGCTCGACGGCTTCGACCAGGGCCAGGGCATCGCCATCGGCCGCCGACTTGCCGACCAACTGTCGCTGCAGACCGGTGACAATTTGACTCTGGTTTCGCCGCGCGGTGCGGTGACGCCGATGGGGACGACGCCACGCATCAAACCGTACCGGGTGGCGGCGATCTTCGAAATCGGCATGTCGGAATACGACGCTGCGTTTGTGTTCATGCCATTGCAGGAGGCGCAGGCTTATTTCAACCGCGCTGGCGACGTCACGGCGATCGAGGTCTATGTCGACAATCCGGACCGCGTCGTCGGCTACCGCAAGCCGATTGCCGATGCCGCGCAACGGCCGATCTACATGATTGACTGGCGCCAGCGCAACGCCACCTTCTTTGGTGCGCTTCAGGTCGAGCGCAATGTGATGTTCATGATCCTGACCTTGATCGTGCTGGTGGCGGCGCTGAGCATCCTCTCGGCCCTCATCATGCTGGTCAAGGACAAGACCCAGAACATCGCTATCCTGCGCACCATGGGCGCCTCCCAGGGGGCGGTCATGCGGGTCTTCCTGATTACCGGAACGGCGATCGGTGTCGTCGGCACCACGACGGGATTCGTGGTGGGCACCGTATTCTGCGCCAACATCGAAACATTGCGTCAGTTCCTGTCGTGGCTCACCAGCACCGAGCTGTTTCCGCCGGAGCTCTATTTCCTCTCGCGTCTGCCGGCCGAAATGGATCTGGGCGAAACCACTGCCGTGGTGGTGCTGGCTTTAACCTTGTCGTTTTTGGCGACGCTCTATCCATCCTGGCGGGCAGCGCGGCTCGATCCGGTCGAGGCGCTGCGCAGCGAGTGATCGAATGCCCGGCGATGCACCTGTGATTCACCTGAGCCGCATCGAGCGCCATTATCAGCAGGGCGATGATCGGCTGGATATCCTCAACGGGGCGGAACTGGCGGTGTGGTCAGGGCAGTCAGTGGCCCTGATTGCGCCGTCTGGCGCTGGCAAATCGACGCTGCTGCATATCGCCGGCTTGCTTGAGCAGCAGGACGCCGGCGAGGTCTTCATCGACGAGACAGCAACCTCGGCGCTCGGCGATGCCGCCCGCACACGGCTGCGGCGGACCGAGATCGGTTTCGTCTACCAGGCCCATCATCTGCTGCCGGAGTTCACCGCGCTCGAAAACGTCATGCTCCCGCAAATGGTTCGCGGGCTCAAAAAGAGCGATGCCGAAAAACGGGGGCGCGAGCTCCTTGGCTATCTTGGGCTCAAGGACAGGCTCGGCCACCGGCCGGCCGAATTGTCAGGGGGCGAGCAGCAGAGGGTCGCGATCGCGCGCGCAGTGGCCAATGCGCCGCGTATTCTGCTTGCGGACGAGCCGACCGGAAATCTCGATCCGCGCACGTCTGAGCGGGTTTTCGCGGCGCTCGTCCAACTGGTGCACGCGTCGGGGCTCGCCGCCATCATCGCCACCCACAACATGGACTTGGCAGCCCGTATGGACCGACGCGTGACACTACGCGACGGCAAGGTGGTGGAACTGGAATAGATGTGGGTGTGGAAGAGCCACAGCCAGAGCGCAGGTTTGGGGTACGGCGCATTGCCGTCCCGGCGACCCCAGTTAGCCTCGGCTATTTCCGAGCCCTGAAGTGCGGGATCGGCCGGGACAAGCCTGGCGACGACGCCAGCGTGTGCTTCAAAGCGATCGAAATCCGGCCGAGCCGCGCAACAACCGAGCTGCGCAAGAAAACCGAGATGGCCCCGGGCCGCAGCGGGCCGGAGCCATCTTTCGGGCCGGGCTCAGACTGGATCCGACCGTCATGAGATTACGCTGAGGCGCCTTGCAACTGCTTGAACGGAAAGCGAACTTTTTTTGTAAATTTTATCGCTGCGTATCGGTGATCCCGCAATCGCCAGTCAGGAACGCGGCCGCCCGCACAATCAAGACCGTTAACTTTCCTGAAACGTTAACCACAGCGGTGTCAAAATGGCGTTTGACTTCAGAACATATCATGAACTATGTTCGCTCTATGTTCATTCCTGGAGGCTCACATGGTTCGTGCTGTCTTGGAGGAGGCCGCCGCACTTGTGTCTATCACCCTGTTCATCGGCATGATTGCGGTCTGGGCCAACGTGCTCTCATCGATATTGTCCTCGGCGCTGTGACGGTTGGAAATCGGCGGCCGGTTCGCTCCCCACAAGAAGTTTGGGACCGGGCCGCCTCCGCGGTGGACACACAGGCATCGAGTTCTCAGGATCACTTAAAACCGCGGGGAATCGACCGCGGCTTCGCCCCCGCGCCGATTCCGGCGGGGCAATTCCGCGGGAACCACATCCATGGCGCTCGGCTTCGTCCATCTGCATCTGCATTCTGCCTATTCGCTGCTTGAGGGCGCGCTGCCAATCGCCCGGCTGGGTGAGCTCGCCAAGGCGGATCGGCAAGCGGCGGTAGCGCTGACCGACACCAACAACATGTTCGGAGCGCTGGAATTCTCCGACAAGATGGCGGGGGCCGGCATCCAGCCGATTATCGGCTGCACGTTGTCGGTCGATTGCGGCGATCAGGACCGCCAGGTCCAGGTGCGCCCGTCAGGACCGGGCGGCGCGACGCAGCCCTTCCCGCGACTCGTCCTGCTCGCCGCGACTGAGTCCGGGTACCGCAATCTGCTGCATCTCAATTCGCGCACCTTCCTGGATCACCCTGGCACCGAACCGGCGCATATCAGGCTCGACTGGCTCGACGGGCGCTCGGATGGCCTGATCGCGCTCACCGGCGGCGCTGGCGGGCTGCTTGATCGGGCCTTCGTGTCGGGGCAACCCCATCTGGTCCAGGCACGCGTCGACGCGCTCCTTCGCCTGTTCGGCGACCGGCTCTATGTGGAGCTGCAGCGGCACGGCACCGCAGACGAGCGCATGACCGAGCCGGCGCTGATCGATCTTGCTTACGCGAAGGGGATTCCGCTCGTTGCCACCAACGAGCCCTACTTTGCGACTGCCGAGGACTACGAGGCACACGACGCCCTGCTGTGCATCGCCGAGGGGCGGCTCCTGGCGGAAACCGACCGTCGGCAACTCACCGCCGAGCACCGCTTCAAGACTCGCGCCGAGATGATGGGACTGTTCCGCGATCTGCCGGAGGCACTGGACTCGACTGTGGAGATTGCAGAACGCTCGTCGTTTCGGCCGGTGGCGCGCAAGCCCATCCTGCCGCGGTTTTCGCTGCCGGGAGAGAGGGCTGTCGATGAAGCCTCCGAGCTACGCCGGCGCGCGGCGGATGGCCTCAGGCGCCGCATGGAAGCTCACGAGATCGCGTCGGGCGTCACCGAGGAGCAATACCGGGAACGGCTTGACTTCGAACTCGGAGTCATCGAGCGCATGAAATATCCGGGCTACTTTCTGATCGTCGCCGATTTCATCCAATGGGCCAAATCCCAGCGCATTCCGGTCGGTCCCGGCCGCGGCTCGGGCGCCGGCTCGCTGGTCGCCTATGCGCTGACTATCACCGACCTTGATCCGATTCGCTTCGGGCTGATTTTCGAGCGCTTCCTCAATCCCGAGCGCGTGTCGATGCCGGACTTCGATATCGACTTCTGCCAGACCCGGCGCGACGAAGTGATACGTTATGTGCAAAGCCGCTACGGCCGCGATCAGGTGGCGCAGATCATCACGTTCGGCAGCCTGCAGGCGCGCGGCGTACTGCGCGATGTCGGTCGTGTGCTGGAAATGCCCTACGGTCAGGTCGACAAGCTGTGCAAGCTGGTGCCGCAGAATCCCGCGGCACCGGTGACACTGTCGCGCGCCATCGCCGACGAGCCGCGGCTGCAAGCCGAGCGCGACAGCCAGCCGATCGTCGCGCGCGCTTTCGCGATCGCGCAGAAACTGGAAGGGTTGTACCGTCACGCCTCGACTCACGCAGCCGGCATCGTAATCGGCGACCGGCGGCTCGACCAACTCGTGCCGCTCTATCGCGACCCCAAATCCGATATGCCGGTCACCCAGTTCAACATGAAATGGGTCGAGCAGGCCGGCCTCGTCAAATTTGATTTTCTCGGGCTCAAGACGCTCACGGTCCTGGAAACCGCCGTGAGACTGATCGCCGCGCGCGGCATCGAGATCGATCTCTCCCGTATCCCGCTCGACGATGCCAAAACCTACGAGATGCTGGCCCGCGGCGAGACCGTCGGCATCTTCCAGGTGGAAAGCCAGGGCATGCGCCGCGCCCTCGTCGACATGCGCCCCGATCGATTCGAGGACCTGATCGTGCTCGTGGCGCTCTATCGGCCGGGCCCGATGGCGAACATTCCGACCTATTGCGCCCGCAAGCTCGGCCAGGAACGCACCGATTATCTGCACCCCCAGCTGCAGCCGATCCTGCAGCCGACTTACGGCATCATCACCTATCAGGAGCAGGTGATGAGGATCGCGCAGGACCTCGCCGGCTACAGTCTTGGGGAGGCGGATCTGCTGCGTCGGGCCATGGGCAAGAAGATCCGCAAGGAAATGGAACAGCAGCGCGAGCGTTTCATCTCCGGCGCCGTTGCGCGCGGGATCGCGCCCGCAGACGCTGAGGCTATTTTCGAGGCCTGCGCCAAGTTTGCCGATTACGGCTTCAACAAGTCGCATTCGGCGCCCTATGCGCTGCTCACCTATCAGACAGCTTACCTCAAGGCCAACTATCCGGTCGAGTTCCTCGCCGCCTCGATGACGCTCGACATGGGCAATACCGACAAACTGGCGGAGTTCCGTTCCGAGGCCAAGCGTTTAGGCATTACCGTTGAGCCGCCGTCGATCAACCGTTCGGGCGTCGAATTTGATGTTGCCGGCAATACCATTCGTTATGCGCTTGCAGCCCTCAAAGGGGTCGGCCGTACGGCGATCGAAGCCATTGTGGCCGCGCGAGACCGGCCGTTCGCGGAGTTCGGTGACTTCGCCCGTCGGATCAATCCGCGCGCGCTCAACAAGCGAGTGCTGGAGAGCCTTGTGGCCGCTGGCGCCTTCGACGAGCTGGAGCGCGACCGGGCGCGGGCAACCGCAGCGATCGACATCGTGCTCGCGACCGCCCAAC
Organism: Xanthobacteraceae bacterium; assembly: GCA_035311445.1. Lineage (GTDB taxonomy): Bacteria > Pseudomonadota > Alphaproteobacteria > Rhizobiales > Xanthobacteraceae > JAJPKK01. The sequence continues at coordinate 9,919 of DATGCX010000144.1, forward strand.
GCGCACAGGACGCCGCCATGAGCGGCCAGAGCGAATTGTTCGGCGGCTTCGCTGAGCCTGAGCCGATCAAGATTCCGAACGTGCTGAGCTGGCTGCCGGCAGAGCGGCTGCAGCGCGAATACGATGCCGTGGGGTTCTTCCTCAGTGGTCATCCACTCGACGACTATGCGGGCGTGCTCAGCAGCATGCAGGTGCAATCCTGGGCAGCTTTCTCCCGCGCGGTGAAATCCGGCGTCACCGCCGGCAAGGTGGCCGCTACCGTGCTGTCTAGGGCGGAGCGCCGCACCAAGACCGGCAACAAGATGGGCATCATCGGGCTGTCGGATCCGTCCGGCCAATATGAAGCCGTCATCTTTGCGGAAGGACTGCAGCAATACCGCGATCTCCTGGAGCCCGGCAGCGCGGTGCTGCTCCATGTGACCGCGGAGGTGCAGGGCGACGAGGTCCGGGCTCGCATTCAAACGGTCGAATTGCTCGATCGCGCGGCCGCAAAGGTGCAGAAGGGCCTGCGCATCTTCGTGCGCGATGACGCCTCGCTTGAGGCGGTGGCAAAGCGCCTCGACAAGGTCAACAGTCGGGCTGAGGGGGACGGTGAAGTCAATCTCATCGTCATGCTCGGGGCCGGCGCGGAAGTCGAGGTGAAGCTGCCGGGCCGCTATAAGGTGAGCCCGCAGATCGCCGGCGCCATCAAGGCCGTGCCCGGGGTGGTCGAGGTGCGGGCGGTGTAGGGCGGTTCAACGCTCGCCGACGTGAATCAGAAGATATGCTCGGCAATTTCTTCTCCCTCTCCCCGCTTGCGGGAGAGGGTCGGGGTGAGGGGGCTTTTCCACGACTCTGAGCTTGTGGAGAGGCCCTCTCACCCGGAATTTGCGCGACACCGCGGCTCAGCGCCCCTTGACGCCACCGGCGGTCCGCGCGAAGCGTGAGGCCGAGTACGACAATAGGGCCGCCATGAACTCGCAAGTCTCGACCTCGAAGCTGATCAAAGGAGCGACGGGCGACTGGGAGGTCGTCATCGGCATGGAGATCCATGCCCAGGTCAATTCAAAGGCGAAGCTGTTTTCCGGCGCCGCCACTGCGTTTGGGGGGGAGGCGAATTCGCATGTGTCGCTGGTCGATGCCGCGATGCCTGGCATGCTGCCGGTGATCAATGAGGAATGCGTGGCCCAGGCGGTGCGCACCGGGCTCGGGCTCAAGGCGGAGATCAATCTGCGCTCGGTGTTCGATCGCAAGAACTATTTCTATCCGGACCTGCCCCAGGGCTACCAGATCAGCCAGTACAAGTCGCCGGTGGTGGGCGAGGGCGAGGTTGCGGTCGACATGCCGGACGGCGTCATCCGGGTCGGGATCGAGCGCCTCCACCTGGAGCAGGATGCCGGCAAGTCGCTGCACGACCGGCATCCGACGATGTCTTTCGTCGACCTCAATCGCTCTGGCGTCGCTCTCATGGAGATCGTGTCGAAGCCCGACCTGCGATCGTCCGAAGAGGCCAAGGCCTTTCTCGCCAAGCTGCGCGCCATCCTGCGTTATCTCGGCACCTGCGACGGCGACATGGAGAAAGGCAACCTGCGCGCCGACGTCAACGTGTCGGTGCGCCGGCCCGGCGATCCGCTCGGCACCCGCTGCGAGATCAAGAACGTCAATTCGATCCGTTTCATCGGACAGGCGATCGAATACGAGGCGCGCCGCCAGATCGAGATTCTCGAAGATGGCGGCACCGTCGAGCAGGAGACGCGGCTTTATGACGCCGGGCGCAACGAGACCCGTTCGATGCGCAACAAGGAGGAGGCCCATGATTATCGCTACTTTCCGGATCCTGACCTCCTTCCGCTGGAACTTACTGCGGATGATGTGGATGAGATCCGCCACGACCTCCCGGAGCTGCCGGATGCCAAAAAAAACCGGTTCATGTCTGTCTTTGGGCTTGCCGAGTATGACGCGAGCGTGCTGGTGGCTGAAAAGGAAAATGCGAAATTCTTCGAGGAAGTCATTACTCGTCCGGACGGCACAGCGCGGGACGCCAAAAGCGCCGCCAACTGGGTGCTCAATGAACTTTTCGGCCGTCTCAATAAGGAAGGCCGGACGATCGCCGATTCGCCGATTTCGGCCGGTCAACTCGGCGAGATACTTGATCTGATTGCTGAGGGCACAATCTCGGGCAAGATTGCCAAAGACCTGTTCGAGATCGTTTGGACTGAGCATAAGAACCCGCGCTGGATCGTCGAAGAACGAGGGCTGAAGCAGGTCACCGATACGGCGGCGATCGAAAAGCTCGTCGATGATGTGGTCGCCAGGAATCCCGACAAGGTTGCGCAGGCGAAGGCGAAGCCCGCAATGATCGGATGGTTTGTCGGCCAGGTGATGAAGGCGTCGAGCGGCAAAGCCAATCCGCAGACGGTGAACGATCTCCTCAAGGCCAGACTCGGCCTCTGATCGTCACGCGCGCGCAGCAGGCGGGTGGCGTGCGGCAAGAGCGTGAGCGCTGCAAATTCCGACCCGCTCACCCAACACGGAGTATGAATCGACACAGCGACGACCTGTCGGGAACCTTGTAGAGGGCTGTGCGAGGTGACAGCGGTGGCCATTTTGCGAATCGGTTGATGCCGATTCGCTCGATTCACGCTCGTTCGATCGTCAAAGCGATGCTTCGGACGAGATTTGCGCAAATTTTTTTTCGGGGCTCGATCCGGTCTTCGCAATGCCGATTTGTGCGATGCAAGCGCCGCCGGCAATGCTGTCAACAGGCTGTGAACGCGACCGCAGATCAGGATTTGCACATCGCATAAATGACCAATTCACGGGTACTTCTGCGATTTCGCAAATTTCACTTCGATTATGCAGCAGGAGCCGAGGACGCGCGTTGCATCAACGTTGCAAGAACCGAGATGCGTTCTGCCGACAGCGTGCACGAGGACGCTCCGTACACGTTTCCTTAATGTGGAAGATGTTCTTTTTTCTTCTGCTGTAGTAATCGAGATGCAGTGCCTACGATTCGCGTAGGTGCTGATGCGACACCGCCACTAGACTTGGCTAGGAGGGCAGTATGGTGAAGAAGGCAAAGGCGAAGACTGCCGCGAAGAAAAAGGCTCCTGCGAAGCGCAAGGTAGCCGCGAAGAAGAAGAAGTAACCTTCGCCTCGGAGCAGTGCGCTCCGAGCCGATCGGAGGCTTCACGTTCAATCCGGTGATTTCAGATGCAAGTTTGCAAGGTGCAAGATTGCAATACGGTCGCCGGAGGCGGCGGCGGAGTTGACGACGGAGGGCGTCGGCGAGACTGAGGCTTGAAGCTCCCGGACCTTCAACGCAGTTGGGCAGGTTCGGGGTTACAGGGTGCGGACTCCGCAGCCTGTCGTCAGCGGGGCAACCGTTGAAGGGTTTGTGCCACCTCTCGCCGACGCCTCGCGGTTCTTCTGGTACGTGATGGTTTGTAGGTCGCCGCACTGGATTGGACGCCAGCGGAAAACTGGGCGACACTGAGACGTCCAGTTCTGTCCCTATAGGGCGCTTCGAAAGCCGTTTGGGACATCGCGCCCCAGCAGAGATTTTTGCACATTCGCTTGCCTGTCCGGCCGGTCTCGGGCATATCGACGTCCATGGAGACGTGGCCGAGTGGCTGAAGGCGGCGGTTTGCTAAACCGTTATACGCTCTCAAGGCGTATCCAGGGTTCGAATCCCTGCGTCTCCGCCAGATTGCTGTTTCTGACCGTCCCCGACCGTCCAAGAAACCCCTGAAAATCTGGCATTTCCGGCAAATCCGTCGTTCCTGGTTGCGTCGGACTGTCCGCCGATGTACCAACCTTCCACGTGGGCACCTGCGTGGGTAGCACGAACAGCGGGGGTACGACAAGTGGCGAGACAGACGGACCGGCTTTCGTCGGCGCACGTGAAGCACGCAAAGGTGGGTATGCACGCCGATGGCGGGGGGCTGTACCTACAAGTGACTGCCGGCAAGGAGAAGGGGCAACTCAATAAGAGTTGGCTGTTCCGTTATAAGCTGGCCCGCCGCGAACGGCAGATGGGCTTGGGGTCGTTCAACACGATCGGTCTGAAGGACGCCCGCGAGGAAGCCGAACGCTGGCGGAAAGTCCTCAAGGAAGGCAAGGACCCCATCGAAGTACGCGACGCGGAGCGTGCCGGACAGCAGACCGCGAAGGCCAAGTCTGTCACATTCAAGTGGTGCGCGACCGCCTACGTGGCGGCACACGAAGCCGGTTGGCGTAACGCTAAACATCGTCAGCAATGGCACAATACGCTCTCTACCTACGCCTATCCGATCATCGGAAATCTGCCGGTCGATGCAATCGACACCGGCATGGTCATGCAGATCCTGCAACCGCTCTGGACCGAGAAGAACGAGACGGCCAGTCGCATTCGCGGCCGTATCGAGAAGATCCTGGATTGGGCGACAGTCAATGGTCACCGCAGCGACGGCAAGAACCCGGCCCAATGGCAAGGGCACCTGGAACACCTGCTGGCCGCCCGCAGTAAGGTCCACAAGGTCGTAAACCATCCGGCGCTGCCGTGGGAGCAGATCCCGGAGTTCATGCAGGAATTGCGACGGGTCGAAGGGCTGGCCGCGAAGTGCCTGGAATACACGATCCTCACCGCCGCCCGCAGCGGCGAGTCCCGCGGTACGCCATGGGAAGGTGAGATCAACACGAAAGACAGGGTATGGATCGTCCAGGCGAGCCGAATGAAGCGCGAGCGTGAGCACCGTATACCGCTCACCGCGCCGGCCCTCGCTATCATCGAATACATGCGAGAGGTACGACAGAACGACTACGTATTCCCGGGTGACAAGGGCGCCGAACCGTTGTCCGACATGGCCCTGACGGAAGTCATCCGGCGCGTGAACCAAGCCCGGAAAAAAGCGGGGCTGCCGCTGTGGGTTGATCCCAAGCAGGAGAACCGGGAAGTCGTCCCCCACGGATTCCGAAGCTCTTTCCGCGATTGGGTCGACGAGGCCACGGCATACGCCGACTGGCTGGCCGAGGCCGCGCTGGCCCATGCCAAGGGCGACAAGGTGGAGGCTGCGTACAAGCGTGGCGACGCACTGGCGAAGCGCCGGAAGCTGATGGAAGAGTGGGCGGATTACTGCGGCGGGGAGGTGCTGCTGCAAGCTGCTGCCGAGTAACGCCCGATGGCCCGCCGCCCGCCGCCCGATGCGAAGCACGGCGAAGCCGGTCCCGACCCGGCCGACCATATCAAACTCGACAAGTCGCGCCCCTATGTCCGGGTGCGGACTAGCCTTCCCTCGCCAGCCGTGCCCGAAGGGCCGCGAGCGGTGCCTGGCCAGCCCCAGCAGCAACGCCTTGTCCGGGAGTTGGCCAAGGCGTGGCGCTTGTATGGCAACAGCGATGACGGTGGCCGGCGGGGTGTACGCCTCGCTCTTGCAGCGGCCCTCGACTACGTTGCGACCGCCGACCCGCAGGCGGGCGAGATGTTCGACCGCTTTGTGACGGTCATGGTTACCGCTCTTGATGACCTTGACCGGGGTATCGCGGCGCCGTTGCTGAAGAAGGGCGCCAGACGGGCCGTGAGACGGACAGTTTCGGGCACCAGAACATTCAGAACCGGGCGGCTGCCGCGCTGGCCAGGCTGATGGACGCCAACGTTGGTCGAGACGACGCCGCGAGCAAGGTAGTGGCACTCGCGAAGGGTGGCTTCTGGACGACGAAGCGCGCCATCACGAAGTGGTACGACGAACGCCTTCCGGCCGAGGTCAAGCAGCGCAAAGGACGTCCGCCCAAATCTTCTCCCGGCGTGCAAGACGGTGGTGCGCGACTGGACTATGCGCTTGCCACCTATCAGCATCGGGACGGCAAATCCCTGCTCGAAGAACTGACGTGGTTTGCCCGGCTGTGGTTTCCATCAGGCAGCAAAATGAGATGAACCCCTTTCCACTTTTGCCCTGTTGAGAGTGGAAAGCGATGCGATCTAATTGGGTGTCCTCTGACACGATCGAGGATGCCGGGTGCGACGGAGTCCTCGACATTATAGAGGACTCTGTATGCCAGAATCGTTCAACCCTGCCGCAGCTATCATCCCGATCAATGTCACCATTGCCGGGGGCATGGCCCGCTGGGGCGTCGGCCGGTCCACCCTCTATCGCGATGGCGGCGACGGCAAAATCATCATGCGCAAAGCCGGCAAACGCACGCTCATCGACGTAGCCAGCGGTGACGCCTATTACGGCAATCTGCCCCTTGCAAAGATCAAGCCGGCCGCCTCGCGGATGGAGGAGGCAGAGTAATGGGCACCTCTCCGCACAAGGGCGAGGTGCCGACGATGGATATTGGTGGAGATGAGCGCCCACCGAATAACCCGACAAAACGCCCTCCCGCAACAACTTTGACGGCATCGGCGCTACTTGCGCCGGGTGCGCTCGGGTCGTTCCGCCCGGACATCGCCAACGTCGAGTGCGTCGCCGCACCGCGCGCTATCGGCCGTCTGATCGCCGTTAATTGCGGCGGCGATCACCCCGCCGTCGATGCTCTGCGTCATGCCGAGGCGGATGCCACCACGTCAGACCAGGCGCTGGCGGCGTTCGACGCAATGCCCGCGACCAAGCGGCGCAAGATCCTCTCGGTCTACATCGCGGTGATGTCGCCCTCCCGCCTGCGTGGAGGTGACTGACGTGGACGCCTCCACGTTCCCAGCCAAGGCTACCTTGCGCCGGGTCATTGAGCGGGCGCGCGATGATGCCGGCCGGCGGCTGGATGATCTGACCGTCCTCCAGAACGATCCCTACCGGATCGATACCCCTGCCGGCCATCGCGACGCACAGTGGGTGACAGAGCATCTCGATGCCCTGTACGGGACATATAGGCGCGCCCACCTGCGCGGCCTGCACTACGCCATCGTCGCCGCCGGCAACGTCCAGAAGCCGGACGGCGCCATCTACCGCAACACCCACGATGATTGGAAATGGTTGGGCAACACCGCCGGCAAGGCGGCGCGATGGCTGGGCTACATCCCTTTCGAGCGCATCATCGACCAGCGTAATGCGCCGCCCGTTATCCACCGCACGTCCAAGGTCGAGACGCGCGCAAACATCCTGTACGGAATCGACATTGATCTCCCGTCCGTCCGGGACATCCAGCCCGAGGCCTATGCCGTCGGTTTCGTCCCCAGGCAAGCCTACCACTTCGTGATCTTCGGCGAGAAGTCGTCACTCGAGGACATCGCCCGGCCCATCGCCGCCCAATACGAGGCGGACCTCTACCTGCCGTCCGGCGAGATCAGCGACACCCTGATCCATTCGATGGCCAAGGATGCCGAGGACGGACGGCCCATGGTGCTGTTCTCGCTGTCGGACTGCGATCCGGCGGGACGGCAGATGCCGGTGTCCATCGCCCGCAAGCTGCAGGCGTTCCGTGACCTCTTCTATCAGCACCTCAAGTTCGAGGTCGTTACGGTCGCTCTCAAGCCCGAGCAGGTGCGGGAACTCGACCTGCCAGAAACGCCGCTCAAAGAGGGAGAGAAGCGCGCG
>DATGCX010000145.1:0-6833 GCA_035311445.1 Xanthobacteraceae bacterium
CAGGTACTTCGTGGGATCGATCTCCACCGCCAGAAGGTCCTGCACGGCGTTGGCATACTCGGTACGGTTCAAGCGCTGGACGGGAACGTGGCCCGCATGGTGCGCCTTGCTGCTTTCGTCGAGCGTGCTCTCGAGCCAGCCAATCAGCGCATCGACTTCCTGCTGAGAGGGCTGGGGCATGCCGGGCGGCGGCATCTGGCGCCCGCGCAATTTGCGCACAACTTTCTCGAAGATCTCGGGGTGCTCGGGCACGGACTCGGCGCCAAGCTGGTCCAAAAAGAGGTTACCGGCGCGAACGCCCTCGTTGTGGCAACCGAAGCAGTAGAGCTGAATGGTGGACCACTGCGATTCGGGATGCTGCGCGACCTGGTTCGCGGGTTGGGAGAAGACCTTGGAGCCGGCCGAAACGATACCGACGGCACAAGAAATGCCGATAAGCCATCTAGCGAGTTTCATATCAGCCACCACCTAGTGAGTTTCATACCGGCCCACGGATCTATGGTTGATTGTGACACAGGGAAACAGGGTCGAACAGGGATACTTTGATTTTTGATCTGGGCGCATCGCAAGGAGGTAGCTGCTAGCGCTCGACGCTGCCACGATCCCGCTGGTACCGGCCACTACGACATCAGGCGCTAGCCCAAGCAGTTCCGCTGCAGATCGACGAACGCGATCTCGATGGTCGTTGCTTGCACCCCAACGGTAGTCGATCCGTATATTGCGGCCGACAGTCCAGCCCAATTCCGACAGGCCTTGCAATAATCCCGCAATGCGGGCCGACGATTCCGGATCGTCGGCGGCGAAGGGCAGGATCACACCGATGCGCCGTATCCGCTCACGCTGCTGCGCGTTTGTAGCGAGCGGCCAGCCCGCTGCTGCGCCCCCAATAATCTTCATGAAATCACGTCGCCGCATTGCCGTCCCCGCTCGAAGACCAGGCTGTTCGGCAGTCAACTTCCATCATCAAAACAGAAAATTGCCAGCAGCGAAACGGGGCTCAATGCCCAATGTGCACTGCAGAAATCCACAGCGGCGCATGTCTCCGATGGGCGGCCCTTGCGACTACATCGGCCGCACGTCCGGTCTACCCCAGTTAGCTGCCGACTTGCTGCAAGCTTAAGTCTTGCAGGCGTCGGGCCACACGGCGGCTTAGCGCGATTTTCCGATTGTCGATTTTCCGATTGTCTTCGAACTCCCTGGGCGTGCAGACTGCCTTCTGCGCGGATCTAGTCGGACGGTGAAAATCCAGGCTCGCCTGTTCGCGCCGATTGCGGCCGCGCCGTAGAGTTAACAGAAGAATGAGGCTGCCGGCTTTGGCACGGTGCACACGTATTTGATTACTTGCCGCAGCCGCAGCATCGCTACGAGGGAGGACATGGATGTACCACGAAAACATAATCGCTGCGGTCCTATCGGTCGCGGCGTTCTGCGCCGCGGACGGCGGCGCGCAGGCGTTCGAAGACTCGAAGTACCCCAGCCTTAAGGGTCAGTGGATCAGGGTTATAGCGCCCGGGACTGTAGACGAACCTCGGTTCGATCCAAGCAAACCACCCGGTCGCGGACAGCAGCCTCCGCTTACACCAGAATATCAAGCCATTTTCGAAGCCAACCTGCGCGAGCGCGACGCCGGCGTTCCAGGTACTTGGCCAGGCCCCTCATGCCTTCCGCCCGGCATGCCGGCACAGATGACGGCCTATCGCCCGCTGGAATTCGTCGTCCTACCAAACATTACCTACATCCGCGTTGACTACATCCGCGACACCCGCCGGCGCATCTACACCGACGGCCGCGACTGGCCAAAGCAGGGGCAGGAAGGCTTCGACGGCTATTCCATCGGACAATGGATCGATGAAGATAACGATGGTCGCTACGATGTGCTGGAGGTCGAAACCCGCCACTTCAAGGGACCGCGCAATTTCGATCTGAGCGGAATCCCCCTGCACGAAGACAATGAGACGGTCGTCAAGGAGCGGATCTTTCTAGACAAGGCCGACCCGAACCTCCTGCATGACCAGATGACAGTCTTCGACCATGCGTTGACGCGGCCGTGGACCGTGATGAACGATTACCGGCGCTCCGCGGACCCGAAGCCGCAATGGGAAGAATATATGTGCGTGTGGGAAAACAACACGATCCGCATCGGCGGCGAAACCTACCTGCTCGACAAAGACGGCTTCATCAGGCCCGCCAAGAAGGATCAGCCACCTCCGAGTTTGCAATACTTCCCCGCACAAAGGTGAATCAATCGACCGGAGACTTCGCAACTAGGCCTGAATTTCGCCCAGGGCGTGGATACTCCCGCGGCCCGCTTGCGGGCATCGTAATAGGAAACCAGGGAGAATATGGATGCGCTATCACAGCTTCATCGGAACAGTCGCGTTGGCGGCCAGTTTCACCATCGCATTTTGCGATGCGCAGGCCTTCGATCAGACCAAATATCCAGACTGGACCGGCGCATGGCGCCGGATACCGGTCCAGGGCGTAACGGGTCAGCCCGGCTACGATCAGACCAAGCGCCTGGGGCCGGCGCAGCAAGCGCCGCTGACGCCGGAAGCTGAGGCTGTTCTCAAGGCCAGCATGGAGGACCAGGCGAAAGGCGGACAAGGGAACTATCCGACATATGTTTGCATCTCGCCCGGCATGCCGCGCGTGATGACGCCTTATGGTGCGATGGAGTTCGTCATCACGCCCGATACCACCCATATCTTTATCGAGCATGTTCATGACAGCCGTCGCATTTTCACCGATGACCGCGACTGGCCGAAGGACATCCGCCCGACCCTGCAAGGTTATTCCATCGGCAAATGGATCGACACCGACGGCGACGGCAGGTTCGACACGCTCGAAGTCGAGACCCGTGGTCTGCGCGGCCCCCGCGCATTCGACGCTTCCGGCATGCCGTTGTTCAGCGATCCGGACAGCCGGGTGCTGGAGCGGATTTCAGTCGGCAAGTCGAACCCGAACGTGATGCTCAACGAGATGACGACCATCGACAAAGCGCTCACCCGACCCTGGACGGTGGTCAAGAAATATGGCCGCAATCCGAAGGAGACGCCGGATTGGGCTGAGGAAAACTGCGCGGAGGGTAACGGCCACGTGGTTATCCAAGGGCAGGGTTACTTCCTGGGCGGGGACGGCAACCTGATGCCAACCAGCAAGGGCCAGCCACCGCCCGATCTACGCTTCTTCCAACAGCCATCAAAATGACGCTGGAGTCGGAGGAAGCCGCGTCCACGCGGCGGCATTCTTTCCCGGCGTTCCTGCAACGGACCGTGGACTCCACGGGGTCTTATGGGGCCAAGCTCGGCTTTTCCGTTTAGATCGACAAGGCGCCGCGATCCGCAATGATCGGGGTTGCGACCCCGACTGGTGGAACGATTTGACTGCTGTACTGGCAATCAGCATCGCCGGACGGGTCAGAGCATGGTCGTAGGTGATGATTTCGGCGCCCGCTGCGCGCAAGGTTTCGGCAGCCGTCGCGCTCGCCAGCCCACCGCCAATCAATAAAAAATCAACGACTTGCCCGAGGCCCAGGATGAGGTGGTCGCCGACGAGATGAACATCAGACACGGTGCCGAAGTTCCGCCCTCCGCATCCATCAACGAAGCGACCCTCTGTCATAATCGACCTCCGTTGGGGCCCGATACCACCCGAAGGATGCACCCCGGTCGCGTGAAGGGGAAACTCTGACGAGTTGGTCAAATCAAAATCACTTCGCCGGCTTCGCTTCGACCGTCGAGACCAAGCCCGGACAGCCGCTTCCCCGCTGCCCTGCCAGCCAATATAATTCGCGTTAGCTTGTAGGTGTCAAATTGGCTTGCGCCAACTCCGCACAAGCGGGGGCGCCGCCCTCACTTCCCTCCCCTGCGAGCGACAGAGGGTAGGGCGGTGGTGCGGCCAAAGCCGGGATGCCCCGGGGCCACGTTTCAATTTTGCAAGGGAAGAGCACGATGAGACATGTTACGCGAATGGCATTGATGGTCGGTGTCGCCGTCGCCGCGCTGTGGGCTGTGTCAGGCGACCGCGGCTACGGCCAGGCCGACGATCCCAATGCGGCGCCCAATCCATACAAAATGCAAGACAATTGGCTGCAGCTACCTGAGGGCCGCAAGCTCGGCGCGGCCATCAAGGTCCAGGTCGACCATAGCGACGGCAAGAGTATTTGGGTGTTCGACCGATGTTCGACGAACTCCTGCGAGAATTCCATGATCGCGCCGATCCAGAAGTTCGATTCGAACGGCAAGTTCGTGCGGGCCTTCGGCGCCAACATGTTCATCCAGCCGCACGGCTTCTATGTCGACAACGACGGCAATGTGTAGGCGACCGACAATGGGGTCTTGAACGGTAAGGGCGCCATTGTGGTCAAGTTCAGCCCCAATGGCCAGGTGCTGCTGACGCTCGGCAAGCCCGGCATGCCCGGCAACGCCGAGGGCTTCTTCAGGGGTGCAAGCAGCGTCGTGGTTGCGCCCAATGGCGACATTTTTGTCGGCGACGGCCATGGCGCGAACACAAATGACCGCGTTGTCAAGTTCGACAAGACCGGCAAGCAGATCGCAACTTGGGGCAAGCACGGCAAGGGGCAGGGCGAGTTCGACCAGTTGCACGGAATCGCGATGGATTCCCAGGGTCGGATTTTCGTGGCCGACCGCGGCAATAGCCGCGTCCAGGTCTTCGATTCGAACGGAAAGTTCGTTGCTGAATGGAAACAGTTCGGCCGGCCGAGCGACGTCGCCATCGACAAGAACGATGTGATCTACGTGACGGACGATCAGTCGAACCAGAACAACAATCCTGGCTTCAAGACCGGCATCCGCATCGGCAGCGTCAAGGACGGCAAGGTGACGGCCTTCATTCCGACACCCAATGCCGAGATTGCCACGCCCGAGGGAGTCGGCTTCGATGATGCCGGCAATGTCTATGGCAGTTGGACCGGCAAGATGGCGGTGCGGCGCTGGACCAAGAGCTGATCTTTACAACACGGCCGCTTTCACCCTCCCCTCTTGGGGCTACGGGATTCGCTCATTTTGAGTAGCCAAAGCAAGAGCATAGCCTTCGGCCATTGCGGCGAGCCGGGTCCAGCCGGCTCGCATGGTCTTTGGACCGGGTGGCTTGTAGTAACAATTCCAGCCGCCCAGGCGGGCAGCGATCCAGGCGAGCCAAGCGAGCGAACGCAGCGGATATGGATTTTTCTGGCGTTGCGTTTTTCCTTCAAGAGTGGGCCCGATGACCTCGGCTGCGGCAATGAGTGCCTTGTCAGCAACGTCGGATGCCGGCCATCGGCTTCCATCTCTCGCATCGACGAGTTGGATGGTGCGCGCGGCAGCGACAAACGCGATTGCGGCAAGCTTGAACAGACGCGAGGCTTCCTGGATCTGGGTTTCCTCCAGGCGCAATCCATCGCTCTTGATGGCGCGGAACACCTGCTCGATACGCCAGCGCAGCCGATAGAGCTGCACGATCTGCTGAGCTGCGGCAAATTCGTCCGGTTGGCCACAGACCTGCATCGTGGTGAGCAGACGCCAGACGATCGGCTTTTGCCCTTGCGGCGGGTCGATCTCGTGAACTTCGACGAACGTCAGCGTGACCGATGCGGGATCGGCGCGGTCGGCTCCATTACGCGGCCTGGCAACGCCCACCCGGCCGGCTTTCGCGGCGACGCTGGCGATGCGCTCGACCTCGCTCGGCCGATGCGGCGGAACGCGAATGCTCATGCGGCCAAACTCGCGCCAGTCGGTGGCGGCAGAGAACAGGCGCTCGGCATCATCGGTGAGCTTGCGGTCCTGCGCCGCGCGGACGATCAGCTCCACCCCGGTCGGGACGCGGGCGAATTGCGCATAGATGTCGAACTCACGATCGCCGAGCACGATCAACTGAGCGGCGTCCTTGAGCAGGTTTGCCGCAGCCGCCGTGCCTTCGAGCCAGCGCATGGATTCCTTGTTCTCGATCGAACGCTGCCGGCGCTTCGCCACCCGCTCGCACGAGCGCGTCCAGATGCGCGCCTGCACAACGCCCAACAAGGTCCCGTCATCGGCGTCGATCGCCACCATCCCATGGCAGAAGAACCCCGGCGTCTTCCCGTCGCCGGCTGGCCCAAGTCCTTTGCGGGCGCGATCGTGGCCCTTGAAATTGATCTCGGTGGTGTCCTGCGCCGCTACGATCCGCCGCCCCGCACAAGCCGACGCGGTTCGGCGCGCCGCGGTGGAGAGCATCTCATCAGGCGTAACCTCCGGACGGGAGAGAAAATTGTGTATCGACTTCTCGCCAGAACGATCGCCTCCCAACTGCCGCACCCCAAGGAGCCGGTTTCAACCACCCGATGAAGAACCTCCGCTCCCACCCTTTGCCGACGCTGATTGCCGAAATGACCAAGATGATTCATCAACGTCGCGCATCGCTGTCCCCCGACCGTTGGCCCGGCGGCAGTCAATCACACACCAGATTCCCTCGGCAATCGCGAAAATTCTCAACGCGGATTCTTGACGGAAGGTCAAAAACATGTCCACCGGGCGAATCAGAGCAAGGGATCCCGTAGCCGTTCGGGGAGGGTAACTTCATATAAGGCACGCCTTCACCTCTCTTGCCAGAGGAGGTCGCCCTGTCAAACGGCGCCAACAGCAGCCCCGCTCCCGAGATGCTGCCAGGTTGTCGCCGGCCCGTACGAAAGGTTAACGTAAGCGCGGATCTCGAACCGGCGTCCTGCTGGTATCGCGGTCGGAGTGGTTCCCACATCTTCCATGCACGACAAGGAGCACTCGTAGCGAAAACGTTCCCAACCCAAGGAGGGCCATGCAATGAGGAGCATTGTTGTTGCATCTTGGACCGCTTTGTTGCTG
>DATGCX010000146.1:0-2185 GCA_035311445.1 Xanthobacteraceae bacterium
CATGCCCCACATCACCACCGACGACGGTGTGAAGCTCTTCTACGAGGAAGTCGGAGACGGCATCCCGATCGTGTTCGTACATGAGTTTGCGGGCGACAGCCGGTCATGGGAACCCCAGCTGCGTTATTTCGGCCGCCGCTACCGCTGCATCGCGTATAATGCACGTGGCTTCGCGCCCTCCGACGTGCCGCAAACGGTCGAGTATTATTCGCAGGCCCGCGCCCGCGATGATATCGGCGCCGTGCTTGACGGCCTCAAGATCGACAAGGCCCATATCGTCGGCCTTTCTATGGGGGGATTTGCCACCCTGCATTTCGGTTTCACTTATCCGGACCGGGCGCGCTCGCTCACAATCGGTGGCTGCGGCTACGGTGCGGCCCCCGACCAACGCAGAAAATTCATCGAGGAAGCAGAAGCAGCCGCCGCCCGCTTCGCGGAAATCGGCATGGCACAGGCCGCCGAGGCCTATGCGCTCGGACCGACCCGCGTACAGTTTCAGAACAAAGATCCGCGCGGCTGGCGCGAATTTGCCGATCAACTCGCCGACCATTCCGGCACGGGCTCGGCCCTGACCATGCGGGGTGTACAAAGCCGCCGGCCGTCGCTCTATGACCTTGTCGACGACATGAAGCAGATCGCGGTCCCGACCCTGATCATGACGGGAGACGAAGACTGGGCCTGTCTCGAGCCCGGCATTCTGATGAAGAAGATGATCCCAACCGCCGGCCTCGTGGTGATGCCAAATTGCGGCCACACCATTAATCTCGAGGACCCCGATGCCTATAACCGGCACCTTGCCGATTTCCTGCATGCCGTGGAGCTCGGCAAATGGCCGGTGCGCGATCCACGCGCCACGGCGTCAACAATATTGGGAAGGTAGGGCGAATTTCGATCGCTTTGGATCACACCGGTGCGTCACATACCCGTGTCGTCGCCGGGCTTGTCGGGGCGACCTCGAATTTTAGGCTACGGAGCAAGAATAATCGGGGTAGCCGAAACAACATCGCCCGCTGCAGGGGCGACCCTTGTGATCGCCCCATTCGTCGCAGCCAAGCGGGATCACGTGACTTTTCTTCGCACGCATCCTGGCACTAAGCCGTGCCATGCCCGTTGCTCCAGATTTGGCCGCGGTCATGCTGCGGAAATGCATTACATTATGCAAACGACACCAGCCGTCTAACACCGGCCGGGCCGATCCACATTTCATAGTGGCCATCGCAGCGGCCACGGTCTTGCGACGCTAGCCGCCGGCAACGGCATCAGGGAGCGAATGCAATGACAGTCGATCATACCCGTCGTAATGTCCTCAAGACCGCGGCAACGGGTGGTGCGGCACTCGCCGTCGCGGCAGCCGCAGCGCGCTCGCCAGCGCAACCGAGGACGCGGCGCCCAAACATCGTCTTCATTCTTGCCGACGACATGGGATATGCCGACGTCTCCAGTTACGGCAGGCACGACCTCGTGACGCCGAACATCGACCGCATCGCAGCGCAAGGCACGCGATTTACTCAAGCCTACGCCAACTCGCCCGTCTGCACCGCTTCCCGCGTGGCAATCATAACCGGCCGCTATCAGCTGCGCCTGTCAGTCGGTCTGGAGGAGCCGATCTCGGGGCGGACTCAACGTGGGATCGGCCTGCCGCCCTCACACCCGACCCTGCCGTCGCTGCTGCGCAAGGCTGGTTATGGTACCATGCTGGTCGGCAAGTGGCACCTCGGCGCCCTGCCGGATTTTAGCCCGCACAAAAGCGGATACGACCATTTCTATGGATTCCGCAGCGGCTCGGTGGATTATTACCTACACACCAGCCGCGTGGGCGCGCCCGATTTCTGGGACGAGGAAAGGCTGATCGCGCAGGAGGGCTACACCACTGAATTATTCGGTGATCGCGCCGTGAAGGCGATCGGCGACTATGCCCTTGCCGGACAACCGTTCCTGCTCAGTCTGCATTTCAACGCGCCGCATTGGCCGTGGGAGGCGCCGGGCGACCAGGCTGAATCTGAACGCCTCCGCGGTCGCGATACGATCGATTGGGACGGCGGATCACAAGAGACCTATCGCCGCATGATCTCCGCAATGGACGCCCAGGTCGGCCGCGTGTTGCGGGCACTGGAGGATGGGGGCATCGCCAGCGACACCATCGTGATTTTCACCAGCGACAACGGCGGCGAACGTTATGCCGACA
>DATGCX010000147.1:0-40230 GCA_035311445.1 Xanthobacteraceae bacterium
GCCCCGTCATTCCTATAGCATTTGTCGTCGGCCTCGCTTTCGCCAATGGGTCACCCGCTCCCGCACTGGCGCAAGAGACAAATACAGGAGAAGCGACGGCCGGCCAGACTGCGCCGGCGCTCGACCAGGCTGATGCCCGCATCAAATATCTCCATGACCGATTGCGGATCACAGCTGAGCAGGAATCGCTCTGGGATGCAGTCGCTCAGGCCGTCCGCGACAACGCAGGAGACCTCGCGCCTCTCCTTAGAGAGCGGTTTCGCGCCACGACAAGCGGCAGCGCGCTCGATCTTCTTCGCTCCTATGAGATGCTCGGCGACGCCCAACTCGATGGTCTCAGGAGGATCATCACCGCGTTCGATCCGCTGTACAACGGTCTGTCGGACGGTCAGAAAAAGATCGCGGACGCAATCCTTCGCGAAGGCGCGCAGAACGCGATGATCAGCGGCATCCCGTGGGTCCCGCCGCCCTTCAGCCCTTCGCTGGTGTACCCATTGATCTGGGGCGGCCTTCCCCTCGTGGTTCATCGCCCCGTGGGTTTCCACCACTTTCACGGCCTACATCCGTCAGGTGCACATTTTGGCAGATTTCATCGCTGACAACAGCCAAGCTGCCCTTCTCGATACAAGTTCGATCGACCTGAGCGGGATCGAAAATGCGCTTTGGGTCCCGGCTGGGTGCATCGGTCATGAACCCACTCTTCATAGCCTTAGGGAACCTATATAACTTTGTCGAGTTGGTGGCATGCTGCGGTGGCCCGATGGAGGCCTTCTCTCGCCCGAAGCCTCAACGAGCCATGGGGCGCTGTTTTTGTCTTTTGGGGGCATGGCGTTATGAATTTTCTCCACGCGGGCCGGGTTGGCCGAACGTCTGGTTTTCTCAATCCAAGGCACCGTCTGACCTGGTTGGAGCGTGCGCACCTTGTCATTGCGGGCTGGGCTGCTGTGATGGTGATGGGCGATCATGCGGGCGCGGCAAACGGTCGGAAAGAACGCGTGGTGGCGTTCGAATCGCGCATCGCAGGCGAGCCTGTTGAGCCGATGATGGCCATCGTTTCGCTCCGCAACCAGCGGATCACTGCATACGACGCCAAAGGCTGGATCCTGCGGGCGCCGGTATCGAGCGGCCAGAAGGGACGCGAAACGCCTGCCGGTATCTTCAGCGTCATCGAGAAACAAGCCGAGCACTACTCGAACCTGTATGACGACGCCTACATGCCACACATGCAGCGCATCACTTGGTCGGGTATCGCACTCCACGGCGGACCTCTGCCGGGACATCCAGCGTCACACGGTTGCATCCGCATGCCCTACGACTTCGCCAAACGCCTGTTCGGCATGACCAAGCTCGGTATGCGGGTAATCGTGGCGCCAAGCGACGTAGAGCCGGTCGAGATCGTCCATCCGGCTCTGTTCCCCACGCGGCCGAGCGCCGGCACGGTGGCCGCCGCGCGAGCCGCGGAAGCGGACGAGGCGGCCAGAAAGGCCGATCAGGCGAGGCTCGCTGCCGTGACGGCCTCACGAGAAGCCGCGCGGGCAATGACGCGCGTGGCCGAAAATTTAAAGCTTAGAGCCGAGGCGCAGTTGGCCGCCGCCGATCGTGCGGTCGTCTCCGCGGGATCGGCCGACGCAAAGGAGCAGGCTGAGGATGCCAAAGCGAAGGCAGCCGCGGCGGCCGCCGAGCTCGAGGCGCAATGGATAGCAGCCAAAGCCGAAATGCAACCGAAGCTCGATGCCGTGGCGTCTGCGCGCGAAGCCGCTGTCATGGCAGAGAACGCGCGGGTCGTGGCGGCCGAGGCGGCGCGCAAGGCGGCGCTCGACCTCGAGCCGGTATCGGTCTTCATCAGCCGCAAGACGCAGCGTCTTTATGTCCGGCAGGCCTTCCAGCCCATCCTGGAGAGCCCGGTCACGGTCCGGGATGCCGATCGTCCGATCGGCACGCATGTCTTCACCGCCATCGAGCGCACCGGCGGTGACGCCGACGTGCGATGGAGCGTGGTCTCGCTGAATGGCGGACATGCAGATGCCAGCGCGGACAAACCGCACGGCCCTACGCGCGGACGCCGTAGTCAGAGCGTCGAGCCGATGGCGACCGATCCGGGCGGCGCGAAAGCAGCGCTCGACCGGATCGTCATTCCACAGGACGTATTGGATCGCATCGCCGGAATAGCGTCGCCGCGATCTTCCCTGATCATCTCCGACGAGGCATTGAGCTCGGAGACCGGTAAAGACACAGAGTTTGTCGTCCTCATGAGCGGCGAGCCACAAGGCGGCATCAAGTCCCGACTCCGCGGTCCCGAGACCAAAGTCCGGTACGAGCGGCCGCGCGATCGACTACCATCTTTGTCCTCCCCATTCGCGGGTCCGTATTCCACCTGGTGAGGCGGAATTTCTGCTGCCAGAGGCGAAACGACGGCCCGCCTAATGGTTCGAGGACCGGTAATTACGCCGTTGCGTCCCCTGCGGACACCGCCTTTCAGATAAGGTAGGCTGTCGCCAAGCGCGATCACAGCGAAGCGGTGCGCAATTGCGGTGGGAGGTATTCATGGCAAGACGCAATGTCTCGTTCCAGGCTGGATTTCTGGCAGGCGGCATATTGGCTGGGCCCGCATTGGCCGCCGACGTTACACCAGACCGGCTCTTGAATGCCGACAAGGAGCCGCAGAACTGGTTGATGAATCACCGGACCTATGATGGCCAGCGCTTTTCGCCACTTGCACGCATCAACCGCGACAACGTCAAGAACCTGAAGCTCGCCTATGCGGTGCCGCTCGGGGGCGGCGCCGGTAACGAGTTTGCCAACGCAACGCCGCTCGCCGAAGACGGTTTCCTCTACATCACGGATTCCTGGAATGTCCTCTACAAGATCGATGCCCGCTCGGGCGACCTCGGTCGCATCGTGTGGCGCATGGATCCCAAGCAGGATCGCCAGATGCGCAGCCGCGGCGCAGCGTTGTGGGGCAATCTCGTCATCACCGGTGCCGGCGGTTTCGGCAACTCGCCGCGCATCATCGCGACCGACAAGGAAACCGGCAAGGTGGTCTGGGAAACCTCGTTCCAGGACACGCCGGACGTGACCTTCACGGCGGCGCCGCTCGCCATCAAGGACAAGATCGTCGTCGGGGCGGCCAACGGCGACCAGGGCGTGCGCGACTGGATCGCCGGGCTCGATGCCGCGACCGGCAGGCGCCTGTGGCTCAAATATACGATCCCGGCTCCGGGCGAGCCTGGCAGCGAAACCTGGAAAGGCGACACCAATGCCTGGCGCACCGGAGGCGCGGCGGTGTGGGTAACGGGCGCCTACGATCCCACCACCAATCAGACCCTATGGGGAACCGGCAATCCGGTACCGATGTTCGATCCGTTCCATCGGCCGGGCGACAACCTCTACACCAACAGCGTGATTTCATACGATCCCGATACCGGCAACATGAACTGGTATTTTCAATTCACGCCGGGCGACATGTGGGACTACGACGAGGTTGGCACCCATATTCTGATCGACGGGCAGGTCGGCGGCCAAGCGCGCAAGCTGATTACACACTCGGCGCGCAACGGCTTTCTCTACACGATGGAGCGCGCCAATGGCGCAATGGTGCTGGCCAAGCCCTATATGGAGGTCAACTGGACCAAAGGCATCGACCAGAAAACCGGCAAGCCGCTCGACTATGATCCTGCCAAGGACATTCAGATCTACGCGGGCATCGGCAACCTCAATCCGAATGAGCCACCCAAGAGGGTCTGTCCGTCACTATTGGGCGGCAACAACTACTGGCCGAGCTCCTACAGCGCGAAAACCAAGCTCATGTACATCCCGGCGCTGTCGAACTGCTCGACGATTACGATCGACCGGGAAAAGCACAACAAGGAGAGAGGCTGGAATGGCGGCCTCGCCACCACCCCCGAACGGTGGGAAAGCGACCTGAAGGCCGCCGACCCGCTGACGGGTGAGATCAAGAAGAGCGTGCACCTGAGCTACCCGAACTTCAGCGGCACGCTTGCGACCGGCGGCGGGCTCGTATTTCTTGCGCTGCTGGATGGCACAGTTGCGGCGTTCGACGACACCACGCTCGACGAACTGTGGAAAATCAACGTCGGTTCGGCTTTTTCCGCGCCGCCGATGACGTTCGAGACCGGCGGGAAACAATATATCGCGATCGTCTCGGGACCGAGCCCGGCAGCCAGAGCGAGGCTTGTCAATACGCCGGAACTCCGCGAGCAGCGCAATGCAGTCGTGCTGCATGTGTTCGGGTTGTGAGTAGCCGAACTCGTCGCGGTCGGGACCGAGCGGCCGCACAAGCGGTGTGGTGACACATCGCCCGCTGTAGGGGCGACCCTTGTGGTCGCCCCATTCGATGTACCGTTTTCGGATGAGCACTACTGCACGGCAATCGCCTCTACCTCAATTTGAAATCCGTAATGGAGACCGGGAACGGGCACCACAGCGCGTGCGGGCCGCGATTCTCCCGCCCATTCGGCGTAGATGGTGTTGAAGGCAAGCCACGATTCGATGTTGGTCACATAAACCCGCACCTGAACGAGCCGATCGATCGAGCTACCGGCAGCCCGCAATGCCCGCGCCACATTGTCCAGCGCTTGACGCGCTTGCTCCTCAAAGGACGCCTCGACCAGCCTGGTGCCGTCGGATTTTATGGGTAACTGGCCTGAGATGAAGATCAGTCCGCACGCCGCAACGGCATGGCTGTAATGGCCGCCTGGCGGGGCCATAGTTGCCGGCGAGACACGAGCGATTTCTGCAGTCATTGAGGAGCCCTCGGAACGCTTCACATTCTGCGCGACGGATGAATTTCGTGAAGACCGCGCGTAACCAAACCTGCTAGCCTCCCGAAACCACTTCGAAGTGGCGAAACCAGGGAGGAAGCCATGCTCCAGCTCTCGAAGCTGCGGACGGCCTTATGCCTGCCCGCTGATGCGCGACAAGCCCGAGGCCCACGTCACGCAAGTCCACGCAGCCCAAATCCGCGCAGCTCAAGTCCACGCAAAACATCAACGAAGACAAGCCTCAGCTTCGGGCTTGCCGTGGTGCTTGGAACGCTATGCGCTTCATGGCTTGGAGTGGTCGCCGGGCAGGGTCAAACGACCGAAAAGAAACCGAGCCCGGTTGTCGAAACCAAGGAAGGACCGGTCCAGGGTTTCATCTCGAACGGCGTGACCGAATTCCTCGGCATTCCCTACGCCGAGCCGCCGGTCGGCAATTTGCGCTGGCGACCGCCGAAGGATCATGCGCCGTGGCACCAAGTTCGTAACGCCACGGAATTTGCACCGACCTGCGCGCTGATCACGACGCTGGGAGTTTTCTCGGGCCCGCCGAACAACAATGAGGACTGCCTCTACCTGAACGTCTTCACGCCGGACCCCAATCCATCGGCGCGGCTTCCGGTGATCGTCTGGATTCACGGCGGCGGCAATGTGGACGGCGAAACGCCCGGCTACGATGGCAGCAAGCTGGCGGCACGGGGCAAAACCGTCGTTGTGACGATGGAATACCGCTTAAACCTGATGGGCTTCCTGGCGCATCCTGCGCTGGACAACGAAGGCCATCTTTTCGGAAATTACGGCATTCTCGACCAGCAGGCCGTGCTGAAATGGGTCGAGCGCAATATCGCGAGCTTCGGCGGCGACAAGGGCAACGTCACGGTTGGTGGTCAATCCGCAGGAGCCGTCGACACCGGCATCCACATGCTGTCGCCGCTTGCCGCCGGGCTGTTCCACCGGGGAATTTGCCAGAGCTTCTGCATGGCTTTCCCGCTGCCTACGAAGACGGCAGCCGAGGCCACCGGCGTCGCTTTCGCGGAGGCCGCCGGTTGCGACTCAGGCACCGGTCCGGAGATCGCCCAATGCCTGCGCAATCTTTCGGCGGCGAGGGTTGAAGAACTCGCAGGCACGGCAAGCACGCAGGGCAAATTCATAACCGGCCGAGGTTTCGTGGACGGGGAGATCATTCCCGATCAGCCGCTGAAGCTCTTTGCCAGTGGTCGGTTCAACCATATGCCTCTGATCAACGGAAACACGGCGGATGAGACGAACTTCGGCCTGGCGATCACGGAGTACTTCTCGAACGAGAATAACGCCCTCCGCACCCCGCCGACCGCGGAGCAATATCTCAACTACGTCAACACGACTTATGTCCCGCCAGCCTATCCTGAAGGAACTGCAGCGAAAGTTCTGGCTGTCTATCCGCTCAGCGCCTTCAAAACCCCGCAATTGGCCTGGGATCGGGTCGGCACCGATTCAGGGATCTGCAATCAGCGAAGGCTGGACAAAGTCCTCGCTCCGCAAATCCCGCTGTACGTCTATGAGTTCGCCGATAAGACGGCGCCGTTCTTCTTCCCGGATCTGCCGGGAATGGAGGCGCTCGCCTACCATACCGCCGATATCCAGTACCTGTTCCCGCTTTGGCATGGCGGACCACTGGGCATTCCACATCCGCTGAACTCTCAGCAGGCAAAACTGTCCGATCAACTTGTCTCTGCCTGGGCCAATTTTGCCCGGACGGGCAATCCGAACGGATCAGGCGACAATCCGTGGCCGCGCTACACCGCGAGCGCCGAGGCGCCCGCCTGGCTGATCCAAGACCTGACAGGTCTGTCGACCTTGACGGACGCGCAATACGCGGCGCTTCGCCACTGCGACTTCTGGGACTCGGTGACCGCAACCCAGTAAAGCGACTTCGTCGTGCCAAAGCGCAGGCCAGACGATAAGGTGACGGCCAAGCATGACCGTCACTTTTTTGCCAGCATCCCAATCAAGCAAAGCGAAAGACAAGCTTCAGGCGCAACCGCGGAGCAATTGGCCATGATTTCCCTCGATCCGGCGCATACCGCACTCGTCGCCATCGATATGCATCGTGGCCATCTCGATCCCGCGGTGGCAACCCTCCCCCTGGCCGCGGAACGCTGCGGTCTGGTGATTGCGCGTGCGGCGCAGCTGTTCGCTGCATTGCGCGCGCGTCGCGTGCCTGTCGTTCATGTTGTCACAGAATACCGCGATGCGCAGGAAATACTCGCAAACCCGTTCTGGAGAGCGATCCATGACGACCCAACCAAGGCGCGCAAACGCATGTCGGGCCACAACATCATCGGCGAACCCACGACCGAAATCATTCCCGACCTCATCAAGCCCGGAGATTGGATGGTGCGGGGTAAGAAGCGGTACAGCCCGTTTCACGATACCGGCCTCGGGTTCCTGCTGGATCGGCGCTTGCAGGTCGACACGCTGATCGTTGCGGGGATCAACACCACCTCCTGTGTCCTATGCTGCGGCTTCGAGGCGACGAACCGTGACTACCGCGTCGTCGTCGCGGCCGACGCCGTCGATTCGATGGATGGCGAGGAAATGCACGGCTTCGCCCTCCGCCTGATGGCGGCAACAGTCGGATGGGTGCTCGCTAACGACGACATCATAGCAGCGCTCAGCGATGCCGGGCCTTATCGAGAATTGCAACGGGCGCCTGCGGCGGGCAACATCCTGCGCGGTTAATGCGACCCCCACCACAAGCTCAGCTACAATTGCTTCGCAAACCCGAGCCAACCGGTCCGATCCGATGACGCTCCTACTGTCCAATGAAGACATCGAGAAACTGTTGACGATGCCCGAATGCATCGACGTGCTCGAACGCACATACATCGAAATGAGCGAGGGCCGCAGTGTCAACCGCGTCCGCTCCGATTGCCTGGTCCCATCGAAATGCAACGATGCCATCTACAGTCTGAAATCAATGGATGCCGTCATTCCGGGATTGGGCGTCAGCGCGGTCCGCATTGATTCGGACATCGTGACCTGGCCAAAACAAGGCGCCAATATACGCCGGGTCAAAGTGCCCCTCGCCCCGAACGGCCGTTATGTCGGTCTCGTGCTGCTATTCTCCTGCGAGAGCGGCGAGCCCCTCGCGATCATGCCCGACGGCATGCTGCAACGTATCCGCGTCGGGGCGACGAACGGCCTCGGCGTCAAATACCTCGCTCCTAAGGACGCAAAGGCGGTCGGCATTCTGGGTTGCGGCTGGCAGGCCGGCACGCAACTGATGGCGGTGTGCGCTGTCCGCGACATCAAGATAATCCGTTGCTTTAGCCCAAATCGCGGCAGTTGCGCGGCATTTGCGCAGGAGATGAGTTCGGTTCTCGGCATCACGGTCGAGCCTGCTAGCCGGCCGGAAGATGCCGTCGGCGAAGCCGACATCGTGATGTGCGCCACCAACTCCATCGAAAACATATTCTTTGCGCGCTGGATAAGGCCCGGAATCCATATCAGCTCCATCAAGGTGCCCGAAATCGAGGCCGCGGCTATCCGGCGAGCGGATCGATTCGTGATCCATACCCATGATACAAAACCGCTGCACGTCACCGCAAAAGATCTCAAGACACCGGAGATCGCCGAAGGCAAGGGCTGGAGATTAGGCGAAGGAATCGATTTCCCGGGCACGCCGACGCTCGCCGATGTGATCGCCGGCACGGCTCCCGGCCGGCGCTCGGATCGTGAGGTCACGTGTTTCATCAACAATCTGGGGTTAGGGTTGCAATTCGCGGCGGCCGGCGCTGTGGTGTACCGCAAGGCGAAGGAAACCGGCCTGGGTCGCGAGCTGCCCACCGAGTTGTTTACGCAAGACGTCCATCCCTAGCTTAGAAGGATTGCTTACTCTTGACTAAATGAGGACACGCGGACTGGGGTGGCCACCTGCGCAAAACCCAATGGCCGAGCGCCGACGGAAATAGCGGTGACAACGGGGATTCTCTTGAGATCATCATATGTTGCCGCAAAATATTAGCCGCGTGGCGGCTTGGTTCGCTTTGGCGGTGATTATTGTTCTTTCGCTGGTTCCGCCAAGTGCAAGGCCAACCACATTTGTTCCTCATAAGATTGAGCACGCCGCAATATTTCTGCTGGACGGTATCGCGTTCGGCCTCGCTTACGGCGGTTACGAATGGCTATTGAGCGTAGGGGCCGTGATATTTTGCGGGGGGCTTGAGCTCGCGCAGTTGATGATTCCCGGCCGGCATGCGCGGCTCAGCGATTTTTTCATAGATGCGACTGCGACCTGCGTCGGAATCATTGCCGGCTCGACCGTGACCCGGCTGGTGCGCCGGTTCGGCTGAAAGCGGCCGATCATCGTGCCCCTCTGGGTGGCCCCGACCTCTCGCGGCAATTGGGGACGGAGATCGGGGCCGTGCTCTCATTATAGAGAGCCAACTCAATTTAACCGCAATGGCCCACGCCGGACTGTGACGTGGATCACACTAAGTATGCGAATCCGACGTGGAGCGGATGGCGAAGCGAAGCAGTTCGCAACGGCCAACGAGCCGGATCGAGCGCCGCCCCATCCGGCAAACAGCAGGCTCCCTTTTTGCGGTGCAAAAACAGGTGCCAGTTACCACCTCCCGGCGTGGGCGCCGCCAGACGTGCTACTGGCCGCACCGGTCAAAGTAGCAAAATCATCAGGGCAACCAGGACGAAGCCGCCGACCAGCACCGTCCAGTCGCCTGAATTCAGGCCGAAAAATCGGCCGTCGGCCGTGATACGCAAGTACACATTCTGTGACATGGGCGTCCCTTGCTAGAAACCCGCTGCAGTTAGTGCCGAGCTGGCCTAAAAAGGTTCAATTGCCCATCTGACAAAAAACGAGCAGCGTGCAGGGCCGTTTTCACCGCATCGCCGCGTCGGTGGCTGGCACGGCGCGGCCGATTATGAGACACGCTTTGTTCGTGCCGGCTTGTCGCCTGCCACGGTGGCCCGGCGCATGGGCCCCATGTAGTTCTAATTGCCCCGGGCTCTCATGCGCAGGCGTTGAACGAACGCTTTGACCAGGGGTGCGTCTTCATCACGTCTGTATAGCACCGCGATTTCAGCGCGTTGGGCGATCCCTGTTAGTCTTCTGAACACCACTCCCGGGATAGCCAGCCGTGCCAGCACCGCCGAAACGATGCCGATCCCCATACCTGCGCTTACCAGCGTGAGCACCGACCAGACATCATCAGCGCGAGCTACAATGTGCGGCGAGGCCGTTTTGGCTATCTTGCCCGCGACATTGCCCCACAGACCGATTTCCATCGGCGCTGATGTGGAGACAAATTCCTCTTCACCAATCGTATCAGCGGAAATCTGCTTGCGCGGTGCAAGCCGATGCCCCTCCGGGATCGCAAGAAACAACGGTGAACGCTCGATTGTAATTCCCGCGAGACCGGCCGGATAACGCTCCGCCGCGCACGTGAAGGCGACATCGATCGCCCCTTCAACCATCGCTGTATATATCGTGAAGGGCTCCAATTTGCGGAGTTGAAATGACACTTCCGGGTGGACGTCACGAAAACACCGGATGGCGGATGATACAAGGCCGCTGCAGCTTGCCGAGAACAAATAGCCGATCGCCAGATTTCCGGTTTCGCCACGAGCAGCGCGCCGGACCGCCAGGGCCGCCTGGTCGGCCTGCTTGAGCGTTGCCCGCGCCTCGTCGAGAAACCGTTTGCCGGCCGGAGTCAGCGCCACGGCAGTTTTGGTCTTGCGCGTAAAGAGCTGGACGCCGAGGATCAATTCCAGCGATCGGATCTGGTGACTCAGCGTCGGGGCCGCGATATTCAGCCTCGCGGCGGCGCGTGCGAAGTGAAGTTCCTCGGCGACAGCGATGAAATAACGAAAGTGGCGCAGTTCCATAGTCCCATTATACGATCCGACCTAATAAAAAACGACAACGTCGTTAATGACAGGCGCGCTGGGGCATAGGACGCTGTCATTCACTTTTATAATTTTCGTTATAGGAAAAAGCATGATGTCTCGCCGGGAGACTGAGGGGCGCGAACTCGTCGAGAGTGGTAATGTGGTGCGGTTGCAGCCTTCCGGCGCAATTGGAGCGCGAACCGGCGCGACTGGGCCGCGGGGTGCACCTGCGGCGGACACAGCGTCTTCGTTTCAGGCGGAAACGATCACGCGCGATGCCCTTGAGCTCCTAAAGGCCTTCTTCGCGATCGACGATGCGGCTGGACGGGCAGCCTTAGTCATTTTGGCGCAGCGACTTGCCGAGCTTTCCTCAAGGAAATAGCAAGGCTGCGTTTGCCGTACTCCGTGCTGAATACAACCGCTCTTACGGAAAAACGCTCGCCGTCTCGCCAGGCGCACCGACGAGCGCCGGTGCGCCCATAAGGACAGGCTGGCCATCAACTTCGATGCAGGCTTGCACCGATACCACCGTGCCGGCGAATGGAAGACGCGGCGCGAGGACACGCGAGCCCATCAAAGCTTCGAACGGTTGTGCCGTCCGGCACCCTTCCACCACAAACGAGGAGAATTGCGACAGGGCATGGTCGCTCGGCAATTGGGCGACGGCATTGGCAAAGGCCTCCGTCGCGTCCGTTCCCGCACCATCGCGATCGATCGTCGCCCCGCGGCGCACCCAGCTCCCCTTGTAAGCAACACTCGCGCGAACTGCAAAACGCCGACCAAGCGCGGGCTCGCCCTCTATTCGTATGAGCCTTCGGTCGCGCGCAAGATCAGGCGCTATCGCCACGTAAACCTCCTCCGCGCCAAGCCGGCGCGCCTCCTGTTCAACAGCCGCGACCACCTCATTGGCGACTCCGAGCGGCTCTATACCTGACAATGCTTTGGCCGCGATCGAGGAGGCTTGGGCCGTCAGCATCAACTCCGCAGGGTCGGCGCGTGCCCGCTGTGCGGCGAAGAGGTTGGTGGCGTCGGAGAAGGCAAGCCGCGGGCCAGCCTCACGGAGATCTTCGGCGGTGCCGGCCGATAAATGATCGAAATCGACCACGCCAACGGTCGCATCAGACTTATGGCCAGCGATCAGGCGCGCGGACTCCATCCCGATGCGCGGAGCGTGCATCACCTCGCCGACGCGGCTTGTCCGCTCGATCCACGGCTTGACCCGGAACGTGAGTGCGACGACGAGGATCGGCAGTTGATCGCGCGCCACCACCAGCATGGCTTCCGACCAGTAGGGAACGAATCCGGTGAGCCACGACACTGCGGCAGGACGCGTGTTGTTGGTGTAAAGCAGCAGAGCGTCCAGCCCGTGCATCGACACGCGCAATCGTTCTAGGCGCGCATCGAACACCGCGTCCGGCAATTCGACCCGGGAGCGAGCGATCAGACCGCGGCGCATGGACGGCCACTTTCTTCTCCCTCCCCGTCTTCGGGGAGGGCAGGGTGGGGTCTTCTCCACGGCACGACGCTGCCGGTTGCCCCCACCCGACCTCGCTCCGCTCGGCCACCCTCCCCGAAGGCCGGGAGGGAAAAAGCTCGGCCGCAACCGAATGACTCTTTTCGCATCATGCCGGCACCTCGAAAAGCTCACGCGGCGTGCCGCACAGCACCTCGACCCCTGTGTCGGTCACCACCACAGCATCGCCTAGCACCACATAGCCCACGTCCGGATGATAGGTGTTGGGATGAACGATCAGCGCCATGCCGGGCTCGAGCGGCGTGTCGACATCCTCCAGAATATGCGGCTTGGAATCGCAGAACAGCCCGATGCCATGGCCACGTACCCGTGTGTATTTGCTGGTCACATAGTCGCCGAGGCCGAATTTGCGGAATACGTCGTTCTCGGCGCGCGCCACGTCGGCCGCGGTGGCCCCCGGCTTCACGGCCGCAATGCCCGCCTCCAGCGCCTCGCGATAGATCGAAAATGCGCTTGCCTGCGCGGTCGATGCAGTGCCCACCACCAGCGTGCGGCAAATCTGGACGTAGTAGCCCTCGACCGCCGGAGTTAGTTCGGTGGTGATGAGATCGCGTGCCGCGATCCGTCTCTCCGACGGCGGCGCCATCGCGAACACGTCCTTGCCGCCCGAGCCGATGATCATGAAATTGTCCGGACAACCGCGTCGCCGCAGATAGGCTTCGAGATCAGCCACGATCTCGTATTGTGGTCGGCCGGGCGCCACTGCTTTGATGAATTCCCGGTAAGCTTCATCCGCGATCCGAGCAGCACGCCGGATTGCGTCGAGCTCGGCCGGGAGCTTGTGCAT
Organism: Xanthobacteraceae bacterium; assembly: GCA_035311445.1. GTDB lineage: Bacteria > Pseudomonadota > Alphaproteobacteria > Rhizobiales > Xanthobacteraceae > JAJPKK01. Next base: position 12,989 of record DATGCX010000147.1, read on the forward strand.
CAGCAGCTTGTCGAGCAGTGGCGTGCCGTCCGCTATAGTGAAGCTGCGGGCAGCGTCGGCCATCCATGCGGGGAGAAACCGGCGCGGCGCCGCTGCAAGCCGATGATTGGCGACGCGCTCGAGCCGCGCGCCGACCGCACGAGCGATGTCGCCGGCGAGCCACACCGCGACGCCCGGCGCTTCTACCTCGGCGCGCTCGGCATCGGTCGCGCTATCGAGGAAAAGCTCGGTTGCACCATCCGCTGCCATCACTGCGATACCATGACCTTCCAGAATGCCGAAATCCGAGACGTAGCGCAGGTAATCGCCCTGCCATGCGTTGCCGTACATCACGATCTCGTCGATGCCGGCGGCTTGCATCGCAGCGAGAAGGCGGTTTCGGCGGGCGGCGGCAAGGGGAGTGAAGTTTGGCGGCATTATGCGTCGTACCCATAATCCCGTCGCGCCGCCTCCGCCGACACGTTGCCCTTCGCGATGTCGTCCGCGATCGTGCGCCGATCACGCTCGCGCGGGTCGCCCCAACCGCCGCCGCCGGCGGTGCGGAAGATCAGGCGGTCTCCGGCCTCCATCGGCACATTGGTTGCCTTCAGGAGCTTCTGTTTGGTGCCATCGCGCTGGACCAGCAGCGCTTCGTTGACGGCGCCCGCCTGGCCGCCGTTGAGCCCCCAAGGTGGATCCTTGGTGCGTTCGCAGTTCACATTAGTCAGGGTCTTGCCGAGCGCCCGATACGTCAGTTCGACGCCGAGCCCGCCGCGATGGCGGCCGGCACCGCCAGAGTCCTCGCGCAACGCAAAGCGCTCGATCAGGAACGGATACTGGATTTCCTGCAGCTCTACGGGCGCATTGCGCACGTCGCCCTGGCAGATCGACACCGATGCTGACTCGCCGTCTTCGCGCGGCCGCCCGCCCCAGCCGCCGCCAAAGATGTTCATCAGCAGGAAACGCCGGCCATCGGGGCGGAAGCCCGAGAATGAGCAGCCTCCCATGTCGCCTTTGTGGGCGGCCGGGATGCGGTCCGGCAGCGCGGGCGCCAGCGCTCTGAGAATGGTGTCGATAACGGTCGGCAGCGGAATGCTCCACAGCCCGAGCGCGGCCGGAGGCTTGGCGTTGAGGAGCTTGCCTTCCGGCAGAATAATTTCGAGCGGCCGAAAACAGCCTTCGTTGACGGGCGCATGCGGCAGGGTGAGGCACTTGAAGGCCACGCGCGCGGCGGCAAGCCCCCCCGAATAGCCCGAATTGGTCGACCCCGGCACTTGTTCGTGCATATCGGAAAAATCGACCACCATGCGCGAGCCGTCGACAACGACCTTCACCTTGATGCGCAACTTCACGTCCAGCGTGCGGCCATCATTATCGAGAAAGCTTTCCGCTTCGTAGATGCCGTCCGGCATTTTCGCGACAAAGTCCCGCGCTTCATGCTCGGTGTTGTCCCAGATCGCTGCGATCGCGCTGGTCACCGCGTCGTGACCATAGCGCGCGAGCAGTTCGCCGTAGCGGCGATTGCCGAGCTGGCAGGCCGCGATCTGAGCGCGCAGATCGCCCAGTGCGGCGTCGGCAAAGCGCACATTGTCATGGATGATCTGCCACAGCGTCGCGTTGCGTTTTCCCGCTTCGTAGATCTTGAGCGAGCGGAACTGCAGACCCTCCTGATAGATCTCGGTTGTTTCCACAGAGCCAAAGCCGACTCGGCTGCCGCCGATATCCACCCAATGAGCGCGGCTCGCCGTGAACGCCACCACCTCGCCGTCGTGAAAGCATGGCGCGTAGATCACCACGTTGTTGAGATGCTGCCCGCAAACAAGCCCGTGATTCATGATGATCACGTCACCCGGTGCAAAGCCGTCGAGGCCGTAACGGTCGATGCCGTCCTTCACGGCAATCCCGAGATCGGCGAGAAAGATCGGCAATCCGCCGCGGTTCTGCGAGATCATCCGGCCCTGCGCATCGAGGAGCCCACAACAGAAGTCCCGCACCTCGTAGATCATCATATTGTAGGCCGACTTGCACAGCGCCGTCGCCATCTCGTCCGCATACGTGTTGACGGCGTTGCGCACGACTTCGACGGTGATGGGATTCGGATTCATCTCGGTCCGAGCCACGGCGTGTTTCACCCTCCCCTGCAGGGGGAGGGGCGGACTGCCGAAGGCAGTCCGGGGTGGGGTGACGGCCGAGCCGCGTGCGCGGAATGTGTCGAAAGGCTGTCACCCCCACCCGGCTCACTGACGTGGGCCGACCTCCCCATTGCAGGGCAGGTCAATCGCCTTTGAGGGACCGCGTCTGCTCCCTCTCCCCGCTTGCGGGGAGAAGGTCGGGGTGAGGGAGCCTCACCACAAGCTCGGACTCGCAGCAAGGCCCCCTCACCCGGAATTTGCGCGAAGTGCGCCAATTCCGACCTCTCCCCGCAAGCGGGGAGAGGTGAAGGCCCGCTACCCGAAAAAGCAATGCGATTACCCTGCCCGGCAGGGAGAGGTGAACAAGCAGCGCCTTGCATTTCCAATCCCTCCTCCCAGCGTTATGTCCGGTTGCCCAGGGTGATCACGATGTTACCCCATGCGTCAATCACGGCGCGATCCCCCGGCGGCACCAGCGTTGTCGAGTTGGGCTCCTCAATCACCGCGGGACCGACGATCTTCGCGCCGGCCGCAAGCCCTGGACGCCAGGCAATGAGCGCTTCGACCGGCTGTGCCGGATCGCCGTAGACGACGGCGCGGCGCTTCCTGACCGCGGCCGGCTCCGCGATCCATGGCGTGCTGAGCCAGCGGGTGATCGCATCATCCATACGTGATACCGTCACTACCAGGCGCAGATTGACGATCTCGATCGACTGGTCAGGCGCCGCATGGCCGTAGCGGCGATCGTGCTGCGCGTCGAAGTGCTGGCGAGTCACTGTCGTGGCGCCGACCAGATCGTCGGGCCCCGTCACCGGAACCGCGATGGTGTGCTCCTGGCCACGGTAGCGAAGGTCGGCGGCAAAATCGAATGTTCCGCCCGCTAGGCCATCGCGCTTGAGCGCCGCCTGCCCGGCGGTGCGCAAATCCGCAAAGGCCTGCGCCACCTGGGTCGCCTGGAGGCGATCGAGTTCCCCGATCAGCGTGCGTACGAAATCTTGACGCCACTGCGCCATCAGCATGCCGAGCGCGGAAAAATTTCCCGGCAGCTTCGGGATGACGACCTGCGGAATCGAAATCTCGCGTGCGATGGCGACGGCGTGAAGCGGCCCTGCCCCGCCGAACGCAATCAGCGCAGCGTCGCGCGGGTCGATGCCACGATTAACCGACACGGCGCGGACCGCGAGCGCCGTGGCGCCGTCGGCGATTGTTGCGATGCCGAGCGCAGTCGTCACCGCGCCGAAGCCGAGCCGTGTCCCGAGCTTCGCCAGCGCCCCACCGGCGCGGGTGCAATCAAGCTTCATGCCACCGCCCAGAAAGCGATCGCCATTAAGCCGGCCCAACACAAGGTCCGCATCAGTCACGGTCGGACGTTCACCGCCGCGTCCGTAGCATACGGGCCCGGGGTCGGCGCCGGCCGAGACCGGCCCCACATGCAGGCCGCCGTTGTCGTCGGTCCAGGCGATCGAGCCACCGCCGGCGCCGACTTCAACGATGTCGACCACCGGAAGCTGCATGGGCTGCCCGGTAAAGACATCGCCGATCACATAGCCTTCCTCGATCGGCAGCATCCCATCGGCGATGAACGTGGTCTTCGCCGTGGTACCGCCCATGTCAAAGCCGATCGCTTGCTTGATGCCGAGGAGCCGCGCCAGGTGGGAGGCGCCGATCATGCCGGCAACTGGCCCGGATTCCATCATGGCTACAGGCTGACGCCGCGCCTCGCCGATCGACATGGTGCCGCCGTTTGATCGCATGATCGCGATCTGGCCGGAGAACTTCGCGACGCGCGCGAAGTTCTCAAACCGCGCCAAATAATTGCTGACGCGCGGTCCCACGAAAGCATTGAGCGCCGTCGTCGAGGTGCGCTCGTATTCGCGAAATTCGCGCAGGATTTCATGGCTCGCGGTCACAAAGATGCGCGGGCACAGGCGGCGCAGCATCTCGGCGGCAATCATCTCGTGCGCCGGATTGGCATAAGAATGCAGAAAGCAGATCGCCACCGCCTCAATCCCGAGCGCATCGAGCCGGCGCCCCAATGTCTCGACCGCGACGGTATCGATTGCGACAAGCACCTCGCCTGCCGCGTTGATCCGTTCGCGCACCTCGAAGGTGCGATCACGCGGCACCAGCGGACGCGGCCGATGGAAGTCGAGATTGAATGCGTCCGGCCGGTTGCCGCGCCCCAACGCGTAGACGTCGCGAAAACCTTCAGTGGTGACGAGCGCAGTCAATGCACCGCTGCGTTCCAACACGGTGTTGATCGCGATGGTTGAGCCGTGCAGCATTTCTCCGATTGCTGCCACGTCGCAGCCGCCAATGCGGAGCGCCGTCGCGGCGCCGACGGCTGGGTCCGCCGGAACCGTCAGCGTCTTGGTGGCGACGATGGTCCCATCCTGATAGCCGACCAGATCCGTGAAGGTGCCGCCGATATCGATGCCGACGATGTTCATAGGATGCAGAGGAGTCCTTGACCGGCTAGCCAGTGTCACGGCCCGAGTTGACCGGGCGATCCAGTATCCACGGCCGGTGGTCACTAGAATCGCCCGATCAAGCCGGGCGATCACACCACATCCTAGCCGCCTATGATCAGAATCGCACCGGCACAAACCGATCGGTGTAAAGGGCTTTCGCCTCCGGGACTGCGGGAAGGATACCCAACTCCTTGAGCGACGATCGAATGACATCGATCGCCTCCGGGTCCCAAACGCCATCCAGGGAGAAGCCAGCCATCTGGGCATCATAGATTTTTTCCACGACGCTCTGGCGCACGTCCAGCGTGCGCTGCTCGGATTTCACCGTGAAGTCACGGTTGGCATTCATGAAAGCCACCGTCTTGAACCAGCCGCGCAGAAAGCGACGCAGGATTTCCGCCCGCTTGTCGATCATCTCATCGGTGGCGAATATCACGTGGGTGTAGAAATGTTTGACGATGTCGCCGAACAGGATGAGGTTGCGTGTGCGGCCGGCTTCCTCGAGCTCGTAGCCATTGGCCGCTTCCAGCACGGCGCCGTCCAGTTCGCCGCGATCCATCGCAGCAAGGCGCGCCTGCATCTGGCCGAGCGGAGCGATCATGATGCCGTCCGGACCCCAGCCCTGCTGTCGGGAGAGTTCGCGGACCAGCCAGTCGGTGAGCGAGCCGCTGGTGGTAACGCCGATGCGCTTGCCCTTGAGGTCGGCGACGCTCCTGATCGAGGACTTCATCGGCACCAGCAACGCTAGATTGCGCGGTGCGCCATACATGGCGGCGACCCCGATCATCGGCGCGCCTTTGACACGGAAACCAAGGCCCGGACCGGACCCGAGGCCGACATCGAGGCTGCCGGCTGCCAGCGCCTGTTGCAATTGAGCATCGCCCCGGAAGCTCGATACCGCTATGTCGAGGCCTTCGCCCTCGAATATTTTCGCATCGATTCCAACCTCGGCTGCCCCGAAAGCGAACGAGTTAGGCACTGCCTTGCCGAGACGGACGGTGTCGAGGGCAAGGGAGGGCGTGATGAGATTGACAAGCAACACTGCAATCAAAGCAGCGAAAGCATGTCGTAGCCAGGGCGCAGCGCCAAGCCGTAGCTGTGCCAGAACGTGCAGGCCGCGAGTTTTCGGCTCCCTCTCCCCGCTTGCGGGAAGAGGGTCGGGGTGAGGGGGACTCTCCACAGGCTCAGACTCGCGGAGAAGCCCCCTCACCCGAAATTTGCGCAAAGAGCGCGCAAATTTCGACCTCTCCCCGCAAGCGGAGAGAGGTGAGTGCCGGCCGCGCCTTATCTTCTCGAAACACGATGGCTGCATCGCCATCACTCCTTTCCTCCCCCCGGCACCGGCGGGCGCCCCGCGTAGGAATGGCTGTAGACCGGCACCGTCTTCTCGCGCAACCCACGCAGGTATTGCAGAACCTGCTCGTTGGTCATGTATTTCGACATGTCGAACTTCTCATGATGCACCATGTCCTCGAGCGGTCGACGAACGCCCTCCTTGGGCGGCACCGCCGGATAGCCGATCGGCATAATCAGCGAGAACGTGAGCAGATCCGGCACGCCAAGCACACGCTTGAACGGCTCCTGGATATGGATGGTGACGTGCTGGCTACCCAGCCCGAGCGCACCGGCGGCGAGGTGCATCAGCATGGCGGTATTAGCGAGTCCGTCGGTAAGATGTGACTGATCGCGCCCGAACGTGTGGGCGCCCTGGACGGTTGCCCACTGCCGCCGGCCGTCACCCACAATGACGATCAGCACGGGAGCAATCGACCAGCCGACACCAGTGCGGTGCTTTTGCAGGGCTTCGTCATGGGTCATCTGGAACGACGGGTGGCGTAGCTTGAAGTCGCGCTGTTGCTCCATCCAATAGATGAAGTCATTGTTCTCCTCGGTGTAGACGCGGAAAAGCTCCTTCTTGATCGCAGGGTCCTTGACGACGATGAAATCCCACGGCTGGCCGTTGGCACCGGACATTGCCCAACGCCCGACCTCAAGGATTTTGGTCACGTATTCCTCGGGAATCGGATCGGGCTTGAGGTTGCGCACGCTCACGCGGGTTTTGACGATTTCCAGCAGAGTATCGTAGTCACCCGTAAAATTGCGCTGGTCCATCGCGATTTCCGTTTGCTCGCGTTCCTGTTCCCTCCCCCGCTCTGCCCTCATTCCTCCCCGCCTTCGGGGAGGGTGGCCGAGCGAAGCGAGGCCGGGTGGGGTCACAGGCACGGCCGCGCCGTGGAAAGAACCCCGCCCCTCCCCGAAGACGGGGAGGGAGAAGAAATCACTTCTGCGTCTGCTTGAAATAGCGCAAGTCGGGTGCTGGCTGGTCCTTCTTGGTCGGCATCAGATAGCCGTCCCCGCTTACGAAATAGCCTTCCTTGCCGATGTAGACGTGCATGTTGTTTTCCGAGCAGAGATCTTCGTGAAACTCGATCCTGCCGGGCACCCGCTGGTAATGCTTGGTCACCATCCAGGGACGGGTCAGAGCGTGATCGTAAGTGGTGATCTCGTTGAGAAGAATGTTCCGGTTCGACTTGTCCAGGGACAATCGTTCCTTGATGACGGACTCGTTGTCGTAGTGCAGCGGAATGCCGCTGTCGTCGTAGATACGCGGACCTTTGAAATTCCGGGTTTCGACCTCGAGCGTGTCGAACCGCCCGTCGCCGTCGGTGTCGAGCCATTTGCCGATCGAATAGCCCGCATAGCTGGGCTCGGCATCCTTCGGCATTTCGCGTCCATCGGTATAGATCCAGCGCGGAATGTTGTTGTCGTAAACCACCAGCGTGATGTCGGGCTGGATGAAGAACGCCAGCGGGCGCACGATGGTCATCAGCCGCGGCATGCCGTTGCTGATGCACTTCACCCTCGTGTCCCCACCCTGCCCTCCCGCAGCCTGGTCGGCGACGCTCGCCTCCCAAATCGCCTGATACTCCGGGATCAGCGGCGCTTCCTGCTTAAGACGCGGCTTGGTCTCGTCCCAGTTGATCCCGACTCCGGGCGCCCGCCGCCACTGGCCTTTCCAATCCGGATATCTGGATTCATCGTGCGCCGCCGCGCCTGCAATCGACAGCACCAGCGCGCCCGTCAGCGCCACGGTTCCGAAGGAGATTCGGTGGAGCATGTGTTTCTCCTTTGATCGAAAACATCCCTCCCGGCCGGAGGGACAAGCTCCGCAAAAAGATACACCGAGTGCGCGCAGTTGCGGAAGGGAGGGAAAATTGGAGCGAGCCAAACTTGGGGCGGTCATTCCGGGTCCCGAGCGCAGCGAGGGAGCCCCGAATACATAAGTCGGTCAGGGTTATGGATTGCGGGCTCATCGCGGCGCCTGTCATCGGGCCGGCCGACGGCCGGACCCGTTGGCGGCACCCCGGAATGACGGCGCATTCAAATCAGTCTGCTCGCGGCTTCAAGCGCCCCACCGGCGCTTCGCAACCGCCCCTGGCGCCCGAGGACTGCCGACAATTCGGGCGCGGAGCGCCATCAGTAGCGCGCGCGCCAGAACGGGTTGGCCCTGATCGAGCAGGTCAATGGCCTCACCGACCACGTCACTGGCAATTTCCTGATTGAAAGTGCCGAGCGCCAACTCGTCCGACGCCTTTTGTCGCAAGGCGCGCCGATCCCGTCCGTGTTCTCGCACCGCGACCATGAGGGCATTATCGGATCGCGTACCGATCCTCCCTTGGGGCGTATCGGCTGCCGGATCGATCTGGTTGGCGATGGTTCGCAACGCCGCGGCGGCGGATTCCGAACTCGTTACTTCGCTCATCTCCTTCACACCGCCCCAGACACAGGCGGCGGCCAGCACACATCGATTTCTTCCAGCCGACAGCTGCGTCGCAACCATTGCGTCAACCGCACGAGCAGCCCGTTCGACTTCGTCGCCGATGTCCGCTTCGTCACTCAAGTTTGATCACGCATGAAACACGGCGGCGGCTTCGAGAAGATCCTGTGCAAACCGTCGCAGAATGTTCAAACCCGACTCGCGGGCCTCCAGAACATCGTTAGCTCCTGTCGCCTGCACCGTGAGAGACGTTGCCAACAGGTGTTCGGCGTCCAGCAAGAAGGTGATTCTCCACGACGGAATATCGCCTTTTGGCGTAGCGATTGCACCGGAATACTGCACCGATGCAATCTTCATCTTTACGGATGATATCTTCTTCGGTGGTGCCGCCGGCGGGGGCGCATCCTTTCCGATCTGTTGCGAAACTCTTACGATACGCTCGCCTTCAAGTTGCTTTGTCATGTACGATCCGCGATTGCCCTTGATTACAACTACGCAATAAGTCCGGCGAGACACGCTTCAGCAAGCGACGACGATATGCCGTAAGACTGCCGCGATTGGAAAATCCGGAAATCCGACGATATCGACTCATGCGCTCACCGTTGTCTGCGCGGGGAGGTGGGGCGGACCAGGGCAGCCAATGGCCATTTGCCGTCCGAACGGCTAACTCACACATTGTAGAGCAGCCAAATCTGAGCTCGCCCGATCTACGAGCGAGAGCATCATTCGCCTGCGCCGGCATATAACACCAGCGCAGCGTCGCACGAGCTGCGCAGTCTCCATAGACCTTCATCGTTCCCCTTAAGAGGCCCACAACATGCTCACATGCCGGGGGACCACCCTACGATTCGGCCACAATTGGATATCTTCGTTTTGATTGTGACAGCACAAAGGGCGCTTTGCGGCAGTTCGATGGAGCGGAACAACTTTTGATATCGCAACGCAGCGATAAGGAAGACGTAACTAATTCAGAACGCGGAATAAGAGGTTCAGTTGTATCGTGGTGATGTCGTCGCCTCCTGCTAGAATGAATGCGAAAAATCTGGTCGCGACCAACAACGACAAAACCGGGTTTTTGATCGATGAAGCGGATGTAATCACCGGCGACGACATTGGTTTTGCATTGAAAACCAGCCAAGTGTCAAACCGGCATTAGGGCCTGCGAATATTTTTTGTCGTCAATATTCGCCCCTTCAGGCGGCAAGACGCAGAATCGTGAGGACGCTCAACGAGCGCGAAGAGTGTGCCGATCGGAGCACCCGGACCAATGCGGGGCCCCATCCATGGATGCGTGACTCGGAGTTGCCGCACTGCCGCCATGCTGAAGCCCTTGTCGTGGCGACGCTACGAAGGGGCAGCGAATCACCTGGGGAGAGGACCAAGATGGGGAAGGTTATTGTTGTAACGTCCGGTAAGGGGGGCGTCGGCAAGACCACATCAACGGCGGCTTTCGGCGCGGCCTTGGCACGCGCACGACAAAAAGTCGTCGTTGTCGATTTCGATGTCGGCCTGCGCAACCTTGATCTTGTGATGGGGGCCGAGCAACGGGTGGTGTTCGACCTGACCAACGTCGTGCAGGGCACCGCGACAGTGTCCCAAGCCCTGATTCGCGATAAGCGCCTGGAGACGCTCTACCTGCTTCCCGCCTCGCAGACTCGCGATAAAGATTCCCTCACCGAAGACGGCATCGCCAACGTCATTTCCGAGTTGCGCGACAAATTCGATTGGGTGATTTGCGACAGTCCGGCCGGCATCGAGCGCGGAGCGACTCTCGCCATGCGATTTGCTGACGAAGCCATCATTGTCGTCAATCCGGAAATCTCGTCAGTCAGGGATTCCAGCCGCATCGTCGGGCTGGTGGATTCCAAGCCTCTGAAAGTGGAGACGGGGGGACGTCTGCCCAAGCACCTGCTGATCACCCGGTTTGATCCTGAGCGCGTGTCGCGCGGCGAAATGCTGAGTGTCGAGGACGTGCGCGCAATTCTGCCGATACCTCTGCTGGGCATCATCCCGGAGAGCGAAGAGGTGCTGCGGGCATCCAATCTCGGTGCGCCGATCACTGTCTGCGGCCGCCAAAGCGCCGTATCCCGCGCCTATTTCGACGCCGCACGCCGGATCAATGGCGAACGGATCGAGATGAAGATACCGAGCGACAACAAGAACCTGTTCACGAAATTGCTCGGACGGAGGGCCGCATGAACCGCCTCACTGCGCGAACACCGGTCGGTTCGGCGCCGGTGGCGCGCGAACGGTTGCTGAGCCTGCTTGAACACGACCGCTGCCTGATCAGTCACGCGGACCTCTTATCGGTTCTGCGCGAGGAGATTTATGCCTTGGTGGGCCGACATGCCGCGATCGATCCAAACAAGGTCCACGTCATGGTGGCTCGCGGCAAATCCGCCTCGACCTTGACGGTCGACATCGAGGTTCCGTTCCGCCCTCGCACGACGACACGGCGTGTGCATGAGGGTGAAGGCAAAAACGCATTATCGTACCGATGAATCCGCGTTCGCTGCACTGAATTCTCTGCAGGTCGTGGCCGGGCTTGTCCCAGCCACCTCGATCGTTCTTGCTCTGCGGTTTCAAATTCGAGATCGCCAAGACAAGCCCGGACAACGACGCGGCAAGTGCCTCAAACCGACCGAAATCAGGTCGAAGGTCCCCGGGTTACGGGGCCGGCGGTGTGGGGGGCGGAGTCTGCTGGATACCTCCGCGGCCCATCTGCTTTCCGTCCGGCAAGGTGACATTCAAGAATTGACCTCCATTGCTGCCGTCACGCAACGGATGGATCGTAACCGAGACATTCATCCCCGGCGTCAGCGTCTTCGGTTTCCAGCCATCCCGCACCAAACCGCTCGGTCCATTGAGTTCGATCGCCCATACATCAGCCTGACCCTGCTGGTTGGCAACGTTCAGCATGATCCAGGCATGGGGGTTAGTCCACTGGAATTCCTTGACCGAACCTTCCAAGGTTACGGTCTTTTCAGCATCGAACATCGCAAAGGAATGATGCGCAACAGCGGGAACTGCATATATCCCTATGGCGGCAATGCCCGCAGCGGCAAGTGCTGTGATTTTCATCGGCGTCTCCTGCATTTTCTTCTCCGGAAGTTTAACTAAAGAGAGTAAGAGAATGCGCCGCGCACGTCAACGCAGGGGAGGAAAACGAGGCAAATCGGAAAGCATGACCACAGGCACGAGGCAATAGCTGTTTCTTTATTTTCATTTTTGCGCCGGCAATTCGGCCCTTCTTCCAAAAACTGGGCTCATGGCTCTTACCCTCCACGGAGATTGCCTCGCAAAATTCGGAAGCTTCGCACGGCTTGGCGCCACATAACAGGATTGACCCTTAGAATCGGAACACTGGTCATGTGCTTCATCAAAATTGAAGGGGAAATGCATTGCGTAGGGCGGCCCTTGTGCCCGCCCGCGCGCTGCCGCAGGCTGCCGGGCAGCCACAAGGGGCGCCTCGACGAAGGCGAACGTCTTACCCTTCAATTTAGTTGACGCGCTCCATTAGACTTGGCGAGAAAAACTGGAGCGACAGTCTGTTGCTGAAAACGAGTTGGGAGGAATGCGATGAAAAATGTTCACCTTGGCGCCGCCCTGGCCGCGCCGCTCGCGCTCGCATTGTCCGGTGCGGTCTATGCGGCCGATCCGCCTGACTTCTCCGGAATCTACTGGGCAACCGAATATCACGCCAAGATTCAGGTTGTCGGTGGCGGCGAGCTGCCGCTCACGCCCGAAGGCAAGGCTGCCTATGAAAAAAACCTTGCCGGCCTGAAGGATGGATCGATCGTTGACAATGCCCGCCGGTTCTGCGTGCCCGACGGCCTGCCACGGGTATTGGCCAATCCTTATCCGTTCGAGATTATCTACGGTCCGCCTGGGCAGATCACCATTATCTACGAACTCAGCCACCAGGTCCGCGCGGTCGCCATGGACAAGCCGATGCCTAGCGACGACGAACTGGAGACGTGGCCTTTCTACAATGGCCACTCGGTCGGACATTTCGACGGCGACACACTGGTGATCGAGTCGGCCGGGTTCAACGAAAAGACGTTCGTGGACGCCACCGGCGCGCCACACACCGATGAACTGCGCACGGTCGAGCGCATCCGCAAGATCAGCCCAACGCAACTCGAGGACGTCATCACCATCCACGATCCGCAATATTATACCCGCGATTGGCAGGCGCACTTCGTCTATACACTGCGCAACGATATTCGCATCGAGGATTATAATTGCGGCGAGCCGCATCGCGATCTCTCCTCGGTGGCAGGCGTGCGCCATCCGTAGCGGCCAAGCTAGAGCGGATTTCGATCGCCTTGAGACACAAACCAACGTCGTCGCCGGGCTTGTCCCGGCGACCCCGAACCCTAAGGAACTGAGGAAGAATAATCGGGGTGGCCGGGACGAGCCCGGCCATGACTCCGTCCACAGAATGAAGAGAAGAACGACAATGAAATTCCCTTCCGACGCCAAGCGCATCCCGGCGCCCCTACTTGCGTTCGCTGCCTTCGTTGCCATGGCGGCATCCGCGCCCGTGTCCGCGCAGACCCCCGCGCAGAACGCGATCCCCAATCTGGCTTCGACCAGCTTCGCCTGGCTCTCAGGAGCCGATTGGTTTGATCCGCCGCCAGGCACCGGCCGCGGCCCGATCCGGCAGCATCCCGACTATCCATATGTGGGCAATGTCGGGGCCAACGGCAGGCAGGTGACGGTACGTCTCGGCAACTATAAGGATCCGGTGCTCAAGCCCTGGGCAGCCAAGCAGATGCGCGAGTCGAATGACGAGGTCATCAGCGGCAAGCGAGCGGTTGGGTTCGCAGCGCAAGCCCGCTGTTATCCGGGCGGCGTGCCGGGTCAACTGCTCTATCCGGCCGAGCCGATGTATTTCATCCAGAATCCGAAACAAGTGTGGATGATCTGGCAGCGCGACCACATGGTCCGCCGTATCTATCTGACCGACAAGCATTCGGAAAACCTGAAGCCGTCGTGGTTCGGTGAATCCATCGGCCATTATGAGAATGGCGAACTGGTAGTCGACACCATCGGACTGTCAGCCCAAAACAGCTACATCGACAATCTGCGCACCCCGCACACGGAAAAGGAGCACGTGATCGAGCGCTACAAGCTGTCGCCAGACGGCAATGCGCTTGAGGCGTATGTCATTGTGGAGGATCCCGACACCTTCAACGAGGCGCTTCACATGGTCCAACGCTGGCGCAAGGTGAAAAACCCGCTCCTGGAAACGGTGTGTGCCGAGAACAATGTGGACTATTTCCATCAGAATCTGTTCCCGCTGCCCGAAGCGGAAAAGCCGGATTTCTGAAATACAGGCGAGATCCAGCAAATCAATCGCTTCAGCCAATGTGATGGGATTTAAGCATCGATCAAGCCATAAAACATTGGAGCGGCCGCGCAAGCGGTGTCCTGACGCGTCGCCCACTGTCGGGGCGACCCTTGTGGTCGCCCCATTCGTCGCATCCGGCAGCAGGGCGACCACAAGGGTCGCCCTACATCATCCTTCCGTCGGCGCGAGTCCCTTGTTATCGCTTTCGCGACGCTCCAGTGCTGGAGAAGTCGCTGCCGATCGGCTGAGCGGATGGATCCGCGCATCGAGCCATTGTATGAATATCCAACAACAACGGACTGGAGGAGCAAAGTCCATGTCGATCAGAAAGCTGGCCGTCGGCTTGGTCGTGCTGATCGGTTTCACCGGCCAGCTTTTCGCAGCCGACGATATTGGACGGAACGCTGCTTCTCTCCGCGACATCGCCCCCCTCGGCGCCTTGCGGGTCGCCATCGCAGTCGGCCCGGCGGCTTCGACATTCTGGGCGACACGCGATCCGACGTCAGGACAGGCGCGCGGCGTGACGGTGGAACTTGCAAAGGCCGCCGCCGCAAAGCTGCACGTGCCCTTGAAGCTCGTCGAATATCAGAACTCGGGCGAGATCGCCGCTGCCGCCGCAAAGGATGCGTGGGACATCTCCTTTATGCCGGCGGACGCCGAGCGCGAAAAATTCGTCGATCAGGGGCCACCCTATGTGGTGTACGAGAGCACCTACTTAGTGCGGGTGGAATCCGGTATCAAAACCATTGCAGACGTCGATCGTCCCGGCATCCGCGTCGGCGCGATCGAAGGCACCGCGACGTCGCGCACAGTGGCCCGATCATTGAAGCGCGCCTCGCTCACCACGTTTCCCAAGCCCGAAGCAGCCGCGGAATTGTTGGGAAAAGGCCAACTCGACGCCCTTGCCATGGGCACCGAGGCCCTGGTCGACCTCGCGAAGGGCCTGCCCGGCACCCGTGTGCTCGACGAACCCGTCCAATCGACCGGCGTCGTGGTCACGGTGCCGAAGAACCGTCCTGCCACACGCGACTGGGCGGCGCAGTTTGTCGAAGACGCAAAGGCAGACGGCACGGTACGCCGCGCATTCGACAGCGCCGGCTTCACCACTGTGGCAGTGGCGCCGGCGCGCAAGTAAATGGTCGCCCGGTTTTGTGGGCGTTGCTCTCAACATAGGACCGAGCTGTTTCGAGGAGACTGGCGGCTTACCCCATGGTAGCTTCGGTGCCGACTTTATGCTGGCGACGGTGAAAGTAGGCCAACGAGAGACATCACATCACGCGGCCTCGCGCATATCACGCAGCCTCGCGGAGATGACTTCTGTGCTGGACGCCTGGCCCGGCCCGCTGGGTCGGGCCAGGCTCGACAGCCGCAAGATGTTTTCCGATGGCGCCTATTGGCCCAGCTGCTTTAGCTCCGAAATCGCGCCTTCGTATTCCACAAAGTTCTTGGGGCAGATGTCGGCCGCAGCTTGCAGTGACGTTTTGGCCTCCGATTTGTTGCCGCGGAGAAGCTCCCATTCCCCTGCGTAAAACGCGGACTCGCACCTGTCGCCAGCATTGGCCGCCGCGGTGCGCATCTCTTCAAGCGAGCGCCGCCCAAGATAGAAGTCGATCACCGCGCGGGGCCAGTTTTGGCTCTGCAGCCGCTCCGCATTAGCGGATAGTTCGGCTGTGCCATCCTGCCCGATCCGCCCGAGTGCAAGGTAGCGCAAGAGCATCACATAAGCGTCGTCTTTCAGATCATTGGCGCGCTGGAGATCGGCGGCGGCCTGCTCGAAATCGCCGCTGTAAAAGAACCATCTCCCGCGCAATCTGAAGGCTGCGGCCGAATCGAGTTGGATCGCCTCGTTGAAATCCGCCATGGCGCGGTCGCGATCCCCCTTGGCACTGTACGCGATGCCGCGGTTGCTGAAGGCCACGGCATATTTCGGGTTGAGCCGGATCGCCTCGTCGTGATCCGCGATGGCGCGGTCGTTATCGCCCTTTGCGCGGTACGCGATGCCGCGGTTGTTGAAGGCCGCCGCATATCTCGGACTGAGCCGGATCGCCTCGTCGTAATCCGCGATGGCGCGGTCGTTGTCGCCCTTGGCGCGGTACGCGACGCCGCGGCTGTTGAAGGCCATGGCATATTTCGGATCGAGCCGGATCGCCTCGTCGTAATCCGCGATGGCACGGTCGTTGTCGCCCCTGGCGTTGTAGACGAGGCCCCGGTTGCGGAAGGCCAAGGCGTATTTCGGATTGAGCCGGATCGCCTCGCTGTAATCTGCGATGGCGCGGTCGCGGTCGCCTTTCGCACCGTAGGTGATCCCCCGATTGTTGAACGTGGTCGCATTGTTCGAATCGAGCCGGATCGCCTCATTGAAATCGGCGATTGCGGCATCACGGTCGCCCTTCCCGTTACGGATTGCTCCCCGCTGATTGAAGGCATTCGCATTGCCCGGATCGAGCCGGATCGCCTCATTGCAGTCGGCGGTGGCACGATCGCGGTCGCCTTTCATGTTATAGACGATAGCGCGGTTATAGTAGGCGATCGCATAGTTTGGATCGAGGCGGATCGCCTGGTCATAATCCGCAATGGCGCGGTCGCGATCGCCCTTGGCATTGTGGATGTTGCCGCGGTCGTTGAAGCCCTTCGGGTTTGTGGGCTCGAGTCGGATCACCCGATCAAGGTCGGCTATGGCTCGGTCGCGATCGTTGCTGGCGTTGAGAACGTTTGCCCGACTGGCAATCAGGCTGACCCTGTTGGGGACGAGCGCGATGGCCTGATCATAATCCGCAACGGCCCGGTCGCGCTCGCCTTTGGCATTGTAGGCATTTGCCCGCTCCGCAAGCAGGTCGGAGCGAAGGAGCGGCACAGAGTACAGCTTGAGCAGTTTGTCATAGATCGCGATGGCGCGATCGAAATCGGCCACCGCGCGGTCATGCTCGCGCATTTTATCGTGGACCGCTCCTCGTAACCGAAGGGCGTTCGCGAACTCCGGATCGATCTCGATCGCCTTGTCCAAATCGGCCATCGCGTGCGCGAGATCGTTCCTGGCGAGGAAAGAGCCTCCCCGCCCAAAAAGCGCTATCATGTCCTTCGGAAAGACACGGACCGCCTCATTCCACTCGATGATGGCGCGACCGTGGGCTCCCATCGCGGCGTATATTCTCGCACGGCAGCGAAAATTATCGCTATCCTCGCTAATCTTTGCGGCCTCGTCGCAATCGCGCAGGGCGAGATCGATATGATGCGTGTTGAGATGCGACGCGGCCCGTTGCGCATACATCCCTCGCAGCGCTTCACCGCTGATCCGGCCGGAAGCGATCTCGCGGTTGCATGCTTCGATGATCTTGTCATCGGGCACAAACGCGCCGCCCGCCCTTCGGCATACGCGCCCGTCAGTCGAGCGACTGTCCAGCTGGCATGTCACTTTGACGGAAATCGCTTTGGCCCTCTCGATAATGTCGGATTTCGAGAGCGGCGGCGCCTCGCGCGCCTCGGGATGCGGGACGCCGCGGGCGTCAAGCAACGCGGCCGCGGCCGTGCTGCCCGTCCCCCGCCCCATCACGTGGCCGGTATCCCCCAGGTTGATGCCGATGACAAGGCCGCTACCGTCCATGATGGCGCTTCCGCTCATCCCGGGCTCGAGGCCCGCTTCCGTAAAGAGCAGCTTGTTGTGGCGCCATCCGGTCAGTCCTAGGGCCTTGCCATCAGCAGCTCTCCCGCCAGCCGGTGGAAAACCGTAGACGACTACCGGTTCGTCGTCGCGAACCGAATAGCGCCAATCGGCAATCCGGACCGGCTTTAGATTAGTTGCTAGCAATACAAGGTCATTGGCTGCATCGGTCGCAACGACCCGCGCCGTGCCGCTTTGGCGCCCCGATTGGACCGTGAGCTGTTGGCACGAATCGATGACATGGAAATTCGTGAGCAGCCGGCCATCCTTCGACACGAAGAACCCGGTGCCCCGACTTAGTCTCGCGACCTCGGCGGCTGGCCGGCTCGAATCGAGCGCGATCCCCAGCACAAGCAATAGGCAAGTGAAGGCTGCTGTTCGCACGGCGTTCCCCCGCTCTCCCGCGGCTCCCGGCGTAATAGGAAATTATGGCCTAAGCGCCGCGCTCAAGGCAAAGACTTCGTGCCAGCCCACACGCCCCTGGACAGTGGAAATGTTCGGGCAACCAAACGCTCGGCCTGGATTTGCAAGTTGGCACCTCGCCACAATACCGGATGGGATCGGATTAATGATGTGAGCTGGCTCACGCAACCTCCAGAAAACCCGGAGGTCGCGGTAGGGCGCTCATTGCTGAGCGCCCCCGCACAGATCTCTTCACCACCGTGGCGGCGGCACCGGCGTGGAGGTAGGTCCATCCACGCCGGGGCCAGCAACACGCTTCCGGGCGATCGCTGCGAAACACGGCATCGAGTTTCTGAGCTGATGACTTGCCGGACATCGGGAGATATGCTGGCGCCGCCAGCATTCGGCGCATAAAGTTGCCCCCCGCGTCACCGTGCGCAGGCGCGCAATTGGCCGATAAGCCAGCGCAGGCCGGGATCCGCGTCATTGCGCCGATGCCAGACAACCGAAAGCGTGAACGGCCGGATCGGCAGCGGCGGTTCGTGCGAGCGCAATCCAAACGGCTTCTTGTAGGCCTCGATGAGTTTCGCCGGCATCGTAGCGATGACGTCGCTCTGCGCCACCGCAGCGAGCGCCGGCAAGAACATCGGCAAGGTCGCGACCACCCGCCGGACATGTCCTTTGGCGGCGAGCGTGTGGTCGACAATGCCGACCGGATCGCCCGTGACCGACACCAGTATGTGATCGAGTGCCACGTAGGTCCTCAGATCGAGCGTCCTGCCGATCCTTGGATGAGTGCGCCGCGCAGCGACCCGATACGATTCCTGGTACAATGGCTCAACACGAAAGTCGCTGGATTGCGTCCAGATCAGGCAGACCGCCAGATCCACGTCGCCATCGCCGAGCGCGCGTAGCGCATCCTGCTGCGTCAGCGAGCGGAAGGTGAGGCGCACATTGGGGGCTGATCGCCGGCATAGTGCGATCAAACGCGACCCCAGCAAGACAGTGGCTGAGTCGAGGCCGGTCACGCGAAACTCACGTGAGCTGGATG
Source organism: Xanthobacteraceae bacterium (assembly GCA_035311445.1). Classification (GTDB taxonomy): domain Bacteria; phylum Pseudomonadota; class Alphaproteobacteria; order Rhizobiales; family Xanthobacteraceae; genus JAJPKK01. The sequence goes on from DATGCX010000147.1 coordinate 31,816, forward strand.
CAGGATTGAAGGCGTCTCCATCCGTCAAGGTTTCCCGGGTGAGCCGCACGATCGTATCGACTCTGGGTGCGAGCTCGCGGGCCCGCTGGGTCGGCTCGACCCCGAACGGTCGCCGCAGAAACAATTCGTCCTCGAAGATTTCGCGCAGCCGGCCGAGTGCGTGGCTGACGGCCGATTGCGTCATTCCCAGGCGCTGCGACACCGCGGTGAGTTTGCGCAGCCGATAGGCCTCGGCAAACACCAGCAGCAAGGTGCCATCGATCTTGCGCAATTTCGAATTGCTCATATCCGACATGAAAAGATTTCAGTTTGCACGATATCGACGAAAAGTTATATGCGCTGTGTGCGATATTGCAAGAAGCCCGTCGAGCGAGACCATGCCGGGTGCCAGCCGCAGCGGCCACGGCGAGGGCTAAGGTGTGTAGCGCCAACGGAAGTGCCGAAGATGGCGCGCGTCGTTGTGCGCAGCGTGCTGGGGCCGCCGACGGAAGGCGGACACATCGGCTCAATCCCCTGGGAAGGAGATACGTGATGAAGATCATCGCATACGACAACTTTAAGCCAGGTGTGACCATGGAGACAATCAAGCCCTACCTCCGCGAGGAAGTCGCAAACGTCTGGCGTCTTTGGAAGGCCGGGATTGTCCGGGAGAACTACGCGCGTGCGGATGTTCCCGGCGTGGTCATCGTCTTCGAGTGCAATGATGTCGACGAGGTGAAACGTTACGTTGACGACTTTCCGCTGTCCAAGCGGGGATTTCTCGACTGGTCCTACATCCTCTTGGATGCGCCGCTGCCGCTGGAGTTCCTCTTCGATTCTGAAGTGGATGTAAGCGAGCCCTATGATAGGACGAAGCCAAGTGCCGGGCATCGATAGCGGCTGGCGTTCTTCGGGTATCGCACCGGCTTCTCGTCCGCGAACGACCCCTGGGAGCGAAAACAATGAAACAAGCCTTCGGAATCGACATTGCACGCACGCTCGAAGACGTCTGCAACCCGACACACCTGGCCTTATTAGTCTACGACATGCAGGTCGGCATCAAAAGCCAAGTAAAGGAAGGGGACGTCATCGCCGCTCGGGTACGCCAGATCCTCGATGCCGCCCGCGCGGCCGGCACGCGCATCTTCTTCACCCGGCACATGTCTCTGCCAAAAGAGCTAATGGGCGCTTTTCAATACCGAATGGCCATGGCGTGGCAGGCTGTCGAGGATCCCGGGAAGATCGTGCAGTGGTTCCTTCGCGACACGCCCGGCTTCGCCCTTGTGCCCGAACTCCAACCACTATCGAGCGAAGCGATCTTCGATAAGATCACCATGTCGGCGTTCGAAGGCACGCCCCTTGCGATCGCGCTGCGGGATTGCGGTATCACCGCTGTCGCTATCTGCGGCATTGCAATGGAGGTCGGGATCGAACCCACGGCGCGGCATGCGGCGGATCTCGGCTTCATTCCGGTGATTATCGCCGATGCCTGCGGCACGGGCCATGCAGATGCCGCCAAGCGATCGCTGGACAGCCTGGCATTTGCGGGGGACTCGCTGATCACAGACACGGCGGCGTTCTGCCGCCTTATTCGCGAAGCTTGAGCCCCCAACCTAACCGATTTGACAAAAGAACGGTGGACGCACCGGCCGCTTTCATCATTCACGCCCCCTTCCCTCCCCTCATCGCGCGCCAGATGACCTCTGCGGTCGCCGGCATCTCGATGTGGCGGACGCCAAATTCCGACAGCGCATCGACCAGCGCGTTGGCGACCGCCGGCAAGGCGCCAACAGTGCCGGCTTCGCCGGCGCCCTTGACGCCGAGCGGATTAGTCTTGGTCGGCACCGAATTGCTCTTGATCGCGATCGCCGGGAGATCGCTCGCGCGCGGCATCGCATAGTCCATGAATGATGCGGTCAGAAGCTGGCCGGTACCGGGATCGAACCTGATGTCCTCGCGCAGGATTTGCCCCACGCCCTGGGCGATGCCGCCGGCGATCTGGCCGTGGAGAAGCAGCGGATTGAGCACGGTGCCGACGTCGTCCACTACGCTGTAGCGCACGATCTCGACTTCGCCGGTTTCGCGGTCGATCTCGACTTCGCACACATGCGCACCGTTCGGAAAATTCTCGACCTCCGCGCGATAGACGGCGGTGACCACAAGCCCCGGCTCAATGCCGGGCGGCAGCCTGGCCGGATTGGCGGCGAGCTTGGCGACCTCCTTAATCGTCAGCGTTTCATTGGTGGCAGGCGTCGAGAACACGCCGTCGGCAAATTTCACTTGCGCTGCTTCCGCCTTCAGAGCGAAGGCCGCAATGGCGCGTGCCTTCTCGATCACCTTGTGGCAGGCAGCATCAACGGCGGCGCCACCCAGCGTGGCCGTGCGCGAACCGCCGGTACCTTCGCCGAAGAACACCTGATCGGTGTCGCCCTGGAGATACTGGATATCGGCCGGGTCGAGGCCGAGGCGATCGCACGCGATCTGCTTGAACACGGTCTCGTGGCCCTGGCCCTGATTGATGGCGCCGCAGAACAGCGTCACCGTGCCGGAGCGATCAAACCTGATCTCGGCGCCCTCGAAGCTCGGTGCGCCCGCGCGCTCGATTGTGTTGGAAACGCCGAGCCCGCGCAGCTTGCCTCTCTCGCGCGCCTCCAGGCGCCGCCCGATAAAGTCATCAGCTTCGGCGCGTTGCAGCGCCATCTCCAGATTCTTGGCAAACTCGCCGCTGTCATAGGTAAACGTGAGCCCGGTCCGGAACGGCATGGCATCAGGCGGGATCGCGTTGCGCTGCCGCAGTTCGATCGGATCAATGCCGATTGCATCGCCCGCGAGGTCGATCATGCGCTCGATCACATAGCCCGCTTCGGGGCGTCCGTTGCCGCGATAGGGGCGGACCGGATTGGTGTTGGTGAAGACCGCCGTCACATCGGCATGGATCGCGGGCGTGCGGTAGACGCCAGCGAGCGAGCCCAGATTGCCGACGAAAGCGGGCGTTGCGGTCTGCAAGTATGCGCCCACATTGGCGATCGTCTTCACCCGCAGCCCCAGGAAGATGCCGTCCGCGTCAAGCGCAAGCTCCGCATCGGTGACATTGTCGCGCCCCTGGGCATCGGAGAGAAACGCTTCCGTGCGCGTGCTCACCCATTTCACCGGCCGCCCGGTGAGCTTCGATGCCAGCAGCACCAGCGCCACTTCGTTATAGACCGCGGACTTCATGCCGAAGCTGCCGCCGATGTCGCCCGCAATGACGCGAACTTTGGCTTCCGGCACCTTGAGCATGGCGGCTAACTCCGCCCGAAACGGGTGAGCACGCTGCAGGGTGGTGTAGACGGTGTAGCGACCGTCATTGGCATTGAACGCGCCGATGCTGCCGCGCGGCTCCATCGTCACCGCGGTCACGCGATTGATGACGAAGTGCTGTCGCACCACATGGGCCGCGTGCGCAAACGCCGCATCGGTCGCGGCCTTGTCGCCTTCGAGATGGACGAAGCAGATGTTGTTCGGGCAATCGTCGAACACGCGGGGCGCATCGTCGGCGAGAGCCGGGGCGGTCGATGTCACCGCCGCCACGGGTTCGTAATCGACGACGATGAGTTCGGCCGCATCGGCTGCCTGATGGTAGGTTTCTGCCACCACGAAGGCCACGTAATCGCCGACCCATCGCACTCGATCCGATACCAGCGCCGGATACCGCGGCCGATACATTGGGCTGCCGTCGCGCCGTTTGAGGCCGCCAGGCACCGGCAGGTCGCCCCATCCCGACGCGCGCCAATCGGCACCGGTCAATACCGCGATTACGCCCGGCGCGGCCTTGGCAGCAGCAGCATCGATCGAGCGGATTTTTGCGTGGGCATGGGGCGAGCGCAACACATAGCCGAACGCCATGCCGGGCAGCGCGATGTCATCGACGTACCGCCCTCCGCCGCGCACCAGCCGCGGGTCCTCGAAGCGGGACACCGGTTGTCCGATTCCAAACTTCTTCACCCTGAGCCCCGTTAACACCCTCATTGACGCGCATACGCAAGGAGGATGTTAAAGGCAGGCTGATACCAAGTCCAAGAGGCTGTTGCGCAAAAGCGTGTGTGACCGCTCAGCAATCGTCGGAACGGGCCCTCCGCCGCCCTCTGATTGCCGCGATTGGCAGCGCCTTAGCGGTAATAGGCGTGACGGTAATAATAGTAGCGGTGATGGCGATGGAACCCCAAACCACGGGCGATGGCCGGACCGGCGGTATACCCGATCACGCCACCAACCAAGAGGCCTGCAGGGCCAGCCACGAGAGCACCTGAAGCCGCGCCGAGCACGGCGTCGGTCACGCGCTCTCCGGCGCCGGCTGCCGTCGGCGCCAGCAGCGCTGCGGTAACGAATGCCGTGGCCAATACCTTTTTCATGATTGCCTCCAATGCTGTAACAGCCCGGTGCAACCGCGGCCCAATTTCATCTATGCCGATCTATTTGCTTTAACGCTAATGATATCAAATGGTTTCATCCACCTTCATTCGCCTTATCAAGCAGCCGCCGACACGCCTCAAGCTCCGCAAGTGCATGCTTGAGCCGCCCCTGGTCTTCGGCCGCTATACCGCCGGGTGTGGGCGCCGCAGCGGCAGGCGAAGGGTGATGAACCTGCAATGCTCCGGGTACCTTCGAAGTCGACACCACGGCCGCAGAATTGGCCGCGACTATTGGGCGCTTTTCGTGCGTAAACTCGGATGGCACGTGATGATCAGGCTCTCGTTCCTCGGCGTCGTCAGCTCGGCCGGATAGCACCGTTTCCAGGGACGGGAACTCGAGAACAGCCGGCACGCCATTCGGCTCGCCATCACCATCTTGCGCATCATCCCGCGGTAACACCGCGAGACTAGCCGCTTGCCCTTGTCCCACCGATTGTACCGTGCGGACCCCTTGCTCGCGCAAGATGCGTTGAACCCCGCGGATCGTGTAGCCGTCGCCGTAGAGCAAATGCCGGATACCCCGCAAAAGATCGACGTCCTCAGGACGATAATAGCGCCGGCCGCCGCCGCGCTTCATCGGTCTGATATGAGGAAAACGACTTTCCCAAAACCGCAGCACGTGCTGCGGCAGATCGAGTTCGTCTGCGACCTCGCTGATCGTACGGAATGCGTCGGGCGCCTTGTTCAAAGTCGCCTCTTACGGTGGGCATTGCGTTAAGAACTACTGCCGCCGTCCGGGCCTGCGTTGATGCGCTGCTTGAGAATCGCTGACGGCTTGAACACCATAACCCGTCGCGGCGAGATTGGCACTTCCGTTCCGGTTTTGGGGTTGCGGCCGATGCGTTGTCCCTTCTTGCGCACCACGAAAGAGCCGAACGAAGACAGCTTCACCGTTTCGCCACGCTCGAGACAGTCTGTAATTTCCTTGAGCACCAACTCTACAAGGGCTGCCGACTCGGTTCGAGATAAGCCAATCTTCTGATAGACGGCCTCACATAGATCGGCGCGTGTAACGGTCTTTTCGGTCATCGCCAGCCTCGATGCACCAATCGATATCTTACTTATACTTCAAGGATATGGAGTTGAATGCCCGGGGTCAATCCGGGGTCCCTCTAAACTCCGTTCCGTTGTGGCCCGGACGCATCACCACCGCAACAGAACGGCCCCCCAAGTGAACCCCCCACCCATGGCTTCAAGCAGCACGAGATCCCCTGATTTGATCCGGCCATCACTGACCGCCACCGCCAGCGCTAGTGGGATCGAGGCCGCGGAGGTATTTCCATGCCTGTCCACGGTGGTGACGATCTTCTCTGGCGCAATGCCGAGTTTCTGCGCGGAACCATCAATGATACGCTTGTTGGCTTGATGCGGCACGAACCAATCCACATCTGCCGCGTTGTAGCCGGTCGCCGCGAAAGCATCGACGACCACGTCTGTAATCATCGCCACCGCGTGCTTGAAGACCTCGCGGCCCTCCATGCGCAGGTACCCTGTCGTCCCGCTCGATGAGGGTCCGCCATCGACGTAGAGCTTATCCTTGTAGCGGCCGTCGGAGCGCAGATGTGCGGTCAAGATTCCGCGGTCCGCGCGAGTGCCGGCCTGCGGCACGGCATCGAGCACGACCGCGCCAGCCCCGTCACCAAACAGGACGCAAGTGCTGCGATCGCTCCAGTCAAGCAGTCGCGAAAAGGTCTCCGCTCCGATGACCAGCGCCCGTTTAAAACCGCCGGTCTTGAGGAGTCCGTCGGCGGTCGCAAGCGCGAAAACAAACCCGGAACACACCGCTTGCAGATCGAAGGCGGCTCCATGGATGATGCCGAGACCGGCCTGGACCGAGACGGCGGTGGCCGGGAAAGTGTTGTCGGGTGTCGAGGTGGCGAGCACAATGAGATCGATGGACTGCGGATCGACCCGGGCGACCGCGAGTGCAGCTCGCGCGGCCGCGAGCGCCAGATCGGACGTGTGTTCGCCCGGCGCAGCAATCCGACGCTCGCGGATTCCGGTGCGCTGGGTGATCCACTCATCGGAGGTGTCGACCTTCCGTGCCAGCTCGTCGTTGGTGAGAACGCGGCTGGGCAGATAACCCCCGCAGCCAAGTACGACCGACCGAGTAACTGTCACGAGGAAACGCTTTCTGCGGTGGGTCGTTCGGCTGCTTCTGCGGCCTGCTGGCCAAGCATTTCGGAAATGCGCGCCCGCAATTCGTAGCGCACCATGTCGTGGGCAAGATCGACTGCCGCCGCGAATCCTTCGGCGTCCGCAGCGCCATGGCTCTTGATGACGAGCCCGTTGAGGCCGAGGAAGACCCCACCATTGACCTTGCCTGGATCCATCTTGTCCTTCACCGCTGCGAACGCGTTGCGGGCGAATAGGAACCCGATCCTGGCCGACAGGGTGCGGCTCATCGCGCTGCGTAAATACCAGGCAAGCTGTTTGGCGGTTCCTTCGGCGGTTTTCAAGGCGATATTGCCGGCGAAGCCTTCGGTGACCACAACATCCACGGTCCCCTTGCCGATATCGTCGCCTTCGACAAAGCCGGCATAGTCGAGGTCCGGCCTCCCGGTCCGGCGCAAGATGACGCCGGCTTCCCGCACCTCTTCGAGCCCCTTGACCTCTTCGACCCCGATATTGAGGAGCCCGACGGTCGGCCGGTCGAGGTCGAATAAGACCCGGGCCATGGCACTGCCCATGACAGCGAGATCGACCAGATGCTTGGCGTCCGCCCCGATCGTGGCTCCAACGTCGAGAACGATCGATTCACCCCGCAAGGTCGGCCACAATGCCGCGATGGCTGGCCGATCGATCCCCACCATCGTTTTGAGATGGAATTTGGCCATCGCCATCAGGGCCCCGGTGTTGCCCGCCGAGATCGCAACATCCGCATTGCCCTTCTTGACTGCGTCGATCGCCATCCACATGGACGACTTCCACCGGCCGTGGCGCAACGCCTGGCTGGGCTTGTCGTCCATCTTCACCGCTACATCGGTATGGATGACTCGCGAGACAGCGCGCAGCGCCGGCCGCTCCGCGAGCAACGGGTCGAGCACCGCTCGATTACCGACGATTACAAACTCGGTGTCGGGATGCCGCTCAAGAGAAATGCTAGCGCCCGCCACCACGACCGGTGCGCCATGGTCACCTCCCATGGCGTCGAGAGCAATGCGTACCTTCTGCGGCATCGATCGACCTTGGCGGGGGCCAGCGCCAGATTTTCAGTTCCGCCGACCGGGTGCCCGTTCGCGGCGCGGGACCATAGCGCGTCGGATTGTCGGGGACCAGCGGTTAGAGGCAGTCAGGACAAGGATCGGTTGAAAGCGGCAACGCGTTTTTGGGCCGCCTTCAATTTCAATTTCGCGCATTCTTGAGCTTGGCCAGTGCTGCAAACGGACCCTTAGCGCTGCCTTCCTCGACCGGCAGCGCAAATCTCGCACCTGGTTTGCGAGGATACGGGTCGATACCCAGCAAGAGGAACTCGGTCGCAATTGCGCCGACATCGGCCGCGCCGTCGGACAAAGCCTCGGGCAGTTCGTCGGCCTCAAAGGCCGCATTCTGGTCTGCGATATCTCCTGTCGAAGAAGCCGCAAAAATCACATCGATCGGCTCATCCACCATATTTTCCATCGGTTCGAGTGTGACCACACAGGTTTGTCCGACCGTGGCGGAAACGCGCCCCGTCATCCGCAAACCGCTGCCGTAGCGTGCGAGGTCCACCGTGACCTCAAGTCGGGGTATGTCCCGCACGCCCGCGAGCGCGGCAAGGGCGACAAGCACGTGTGCATCAGCGACAAGGTCGAGATGCAGCCCGGTTTCCGGAACATCCTCAAGGCGGACCGGGACGTGCCACGGCTGCGTTGGCTTCGTCATGGGAACGATCACCTCGTTTCGCCAGCAGGGTCGGCATCGGCCAAAAATGGCGTCCGGATTGCAAAATGCAAGCTGCCCGCCCCCCCGCAACGTGGCCGTATTGAATCGCCCTTGTGTCGCG